>NZ_JARWRU010000834.1 GCF_029867845.1 Nocardia farcinica
TCGGTCTTTCGGTAACCGACTGAGCGCCAGCCGAATCCGCGCGCGCATAGCCGAAAAATCGCGCTGAGACGGTCTTCACCGATGATCTATCCCGATTCCGGGCGTGTCCGAGAGGCGCTGACCGACAATATCGGTATGGCAACGATCGGCGTGCTGGACGAAATCGTCGACACCGCAAGGTATCCGCTGCGGGAGCCGGGCGGCGCGCGGTGGCGGGAGGCGGTCGCGACAGCGCGGGCCGAGCTCGCCGAATCCGGGTGCACCGTGCTCCGCGAGTTCATCCGCCCCGAACTGCTCGACACCCTGCGTGAGCAGGGTGAGGGGATGGCCCCGCACGCCTACTACCGCACCGAGCGGGTCAACGCCTACAACATCCCGCTCGACACCGAACTGCCGTCGGACCATCCCGGCCGCATCGTGCTCGAGCGCGGCAACGCCTTCGTCCCGCGCGACCGCATCCCCGCCGACTCGCTGATCCACCGGCTCTACGTCGACGCGCACTTCCAGCGCTTCGTCGCCGACTGCTTCGGCCGCGACGAACTGCACGAATACGCCGACCCGCTGGCCGGGTTGTGCCTGAACGTGGTGGCCCCGGGCATGTCGCACCCCTGGCACTTCGACACCAACGAGTTCACCGTCTCCATGCTGACCCGTGAGCCCGACGCGGGCGGCGTCTTCGAGTACTGCCCCGGCATCCGCACCCCGGCCGAGGAACACTTCGACGACGTGCGGGCGGTGCTCACCGGCTTCGGCGGGCACCTGGTGCGCCGCCTCGACCTGCGCCCCGGCGATCTGCAGTTGTTCCAGGGCCGCTACTCCCTGCACCGCGTGTCCACGGTCTCCGGCGCCTCGCAACGCCATTCGGCGATCTTCGCCTACACCGACCGTCCCGGCGTCATCGGCACCGTCGAACGCACCCGTCAGCTGTTCGGCCGCGTCCTGCCCGAGCACGTCGCCGCGGCGGAGGCCGTCAGGAGCGACCGACTACTCGACTGAGTCAGTTCCGACCCGAAGGGAAACCGAGACACGTGCCAGTGCCGTTACACACCACCGGGAAAGCCTCGTTCGACGACATCTACGACCGTCCCGACCCTCGCGAGTACTACGCCAGGATGTCCGAACTGGACTATCGGATACCGGAACTGGCAAGACCCTTCTTCGAACAACAGATCCGCGACTT
>NZ_JARWRU010000835.1 GCF_029867845.1 Nocardia farcinica
CAGCGGGCGCGCCCGCCGCGACGGGAGCCGTTCACGCGCTCCGCACGCCGGTCTCGGCCGGGAATTCCTCGCCGTCCACCGGTCGCGGGTGGATAGGCCGGTCGGTGGCCGACAGCGCCCGCGCCGAGCCCCCGTTGCGCAGCGCGACGATCTCGGCGGCGATGGCCACGGCGGTCTCCTCCGGGGTCCGTCCGCCGAGTTCCAGCCCGATGGGTGAGCGCAGCCGCGCGAGGTCACGCTCGCTCACCCCGGCCGCCCGCAGTTTCGCCCGCCGTTCCCGATCGGTGCGCCGCGACCCCATCGCCCCCACGTAGGCGACCGGCAGTCGCAGCGCCTCGGCGAGGACCGGGATGTCGAACTTCGGGTCGTGGGTGAGCACGCAGATCACCGTGCGCGCGTCGACCTCGGTGTCGCGCAGGTAGCGGTGCGGCCAGGCGGCCACCACCTCGTCGGCCTCGGGGATGCGGGCGGGGTCGGCGAAGGCGGGCCGCGCCTCGCACACCGTGACCCGGTAGCCGAGCAGCGCGCCGACCCGGCACAGGGCGACGGTGAAATCCGTCGCGCCGAAGACGATCATGCGCGGGCGGGTGGTGAACGATTCGATCAGCACCGTCCGCTGGTCGGCGCCGCCGCCGATCGTGCGGACGCCGGTCGCCCCCGCCGCGAGCATCGCCCTGGCCAGTTCGACCACGGCGGGCGGCCGAGCATCCCCCGCCGACGAGGGGGTCGTGCTCCGCGCGGTGACCGCCAGCAGCGCCCCGGTGCCGAGATCGCGGACCAGCGCGACCGGAACATCCCGTCGCAGCACCGCCTCGACCATCGGGTGTTCGGCGGCGCCGACCCGCTGCACGAACACCTCGAGTTCGCCCCCACAGGTCAGCCCGACCGCGAAGGCATCGGCGTCCTCGTACCCGAAGCGCTCCCGCACCGGCTTCCCGGTCGCGAGCACCTCCCGGCACACCTCGAGCACCGCGCCCTCCACGCAGCCGCCCGACAGACTCCCCCGCACGGTCCCCGCCGCGTCGACGGCCATCACGGCCCCGATCGCGCGCGGCGCGCTTCCCCGCACACCGACGACGGTCGCCAGCGCGTAGGGCGTCCCCTCGGCATGCCAGCGCGTCAACTGGCCGGCCAGCTCACGCATGATCGCCTCCTCTGCCCGGCGGGACCGGCGTACCACCGGTTCTCCTGCGAGAATAGCATCACGAGAATCTTCCTCTCGCAATTCCAGCATTGGATTCTCTATTGAGGCATACTCTACTGACGAACGGGTGCGGTGGCCGCGCGCCCGCGCCACGGAACGGAGGTACCGCCGGATGATCCGAATCAGGCCGTCGCACAGCAGGACACGTCCGCCCACCCGGCCGGGGCGGTGCGGGCGATGACCAGCACCGACGTTCCCGTCACCGGCGCGGTCGGCCGCCGCGTCCCCCGCGTGGAGGACGCCCGCCTGCTCACCGGCGCCGGCGCCTATGTCGACGACGTCACGAGGCCGGGCATGGCGCACGCCTGTTTCGTCCGCAGCCCGCTGCCGCGCGCCGCCATCGGCGAGATCGACGTCTCCGAGGCGCTCGAGCTCGACGGCGTGCTGGCCGTCTACACCGCCGCCGACCTCAACCCCGGCGTGGCCGAGATCTCCTACGCGCTCGACACCCCCGGCTTCCCCGAGGTGGCGCGTCCGCCGCTGGCCGAGGGCGAGGTCCGCTTCGTCGGCGACCCGGTGGTCATGATCGTCGCCCGGGACCGCTACCTCGCCGAGGACGCCGCCGAACTGGTGATCGTCGACTACGACCCGCTCCCGCCCGTGGTCGACTACGCCACCGCCGCCACCGCATCCGAACGCGTGCACGCCGACTGCCCCGGTAATTCCGCGGGCGGTCTGGCCGGCCGCCCGCCCGCCGATCTCGAGCCGGTGTACGCCGAAGCCGCCCACGTCGTGCGGCGCACCATCCACCAGCAGGCCTACTCCCCCGTCCCGCTGGAGACGCGCGGCGTGATCGCCGAATGGACCCCGGCCACCGGCGAATTGACCGTCTGGACGTCGAGCCAGTCTCCGCACGAGGTGCGCGGATTCTTCGCCCGGCTGCTCGGCGTGGCCGAACACCGGGTGCGGGCGATCGTGCGCGACACCGGCGGCGGCTTCGGCCAGAAGGTGGCCCCGCAGCGCGAGGACAGCTGCGTGGCACTGGCCGCACGCAAGCTGGGCGTGCCGGTCAAGTGGATCGAGGACCGCCAGGAGAACCTCATGTCGGCGGGCATGGCCCGCCACGAACACGGCGAGGTCGCGATGGCCTTCGACGCCGAGGGCGCCATCCTGGCCGCCACCATCGAGCACGTGCAGAACGTCGGCGCGTATCCGATCCCCTCGCCGCTGACCTCCTCCATCGCCGTCGGCATGCTCTTCCCCGGCCCGTACCGGGTGCCGCAGGCGGGATTCAGCACCACCTCCTACTACTCCAACACCGTCGGCCGGGTCGCCTATCGCGGCCCGTGGCAGTTCGAATCCCTCTCCCGCGAACTGCTGCTGGACGCCGCCGCCCGCCAGATCGGCATCGACCCCGTCGAGCTGCGCCGCCGCAACATGCTGCGCCGCGACGAGATGCCCACCGTCAACCCCAACGGCATGCCCTATTCCGACGCCACCCCGCTGGAATGCTTCGAGCAGGCGCTGGGCATGCTCGACTACCCGGCCTTCCGCGCCGAACAGGCCGCCGCCCGCGCGCGGGGCCGCTATCTCGGCGTCGGCACCTGCACCTACATCGAGCCGACCACCGGCTCGACGCCGTTCCTGAGCACCGAGGGCGCGACCATTCGCATCGCCCCCACCGGGACGGTGAACGTGCACCTGTCCGGCGGCTCGGCGGGCAACAGCCTGGAGACCACCGCCGTGCAGCTGACCGCCGACGCACTCGGCGTCGACCTCGCCGACGTGCAGACATTGCAGGGCGACACCGCGGTGGCCCCGATGGGCGGCGGCACCAACGGCAGCCGCTCCGGCTCCATGGCCGCGGGCGCGATCGCGGCCACCGCGCAGCTCCTGCGCGAACGGATCGTCGCCATCGCCGCCCACACCCTCGGCGTCACCGTCGAAGACGTCGAGTTCGCCGGGGGCAGGGCCACCGTGCGCGGGACCGACAAATCACTCACCCTGGCCGAGATCGCCCACATCGCCTACTTCCAGACCGAGGCCCTGCCCCCCGGCGTGCCACCCGGTCTGGAGGCGACCGGCCGCCACCGCGCCGACCAGATGATGATCTGGGCCAACGCCACCCACGTGTGCACCTGCGAGGTCGACATCGCCACCGGCGCGGTCACCCTGCTGCGCTACATCGTCAGCGAGGACGTGGGCCCGATGATCAACCCGAACGTGGTGGAAGGCCAGATCCACGGCGGCACCGTACAGGGCATCGGCGGCGCGCTCTACGAACACCTCGCCTACGACGGCGACGGCAACCCGGTCGCCACCACCTTCCTCGACTACCTCGTGCCCACCGCCGCCGAGGTGCCCGACATCGAGATCGGCCACATCGAGACCCGCAGCAGCGGGCCGGGCGGGTTCAAGGGCGTCGGCGAGGGCGGGGCTATCGGCTCCGCGCCCGCGGTCCTGAACGCCGTGGCCGACGCGCTGGCGCCCTTCGGTGTCGAGATCGATCGGCTGCCGCTGTCACCGGCCCGCATCGTCGACATGATCTCGACCGCCACCGCCGAGCACACCGGGAAGGGCACGCGATGAAACCGGCAGCGTTCACCTATCACGCCCCGGAGACAGCGGCCGAAACCGTCTCCCTGCTGGCCGAACTCGGCGACGAGGCGAAGATCATCGCGGGCGGCCAGAGCCTGGTGCCCATGATGGCCCTGCGCCTCGCGGCCTTCGAGCACCTGATCGACCTGCGCAAGGTCACCGAACTGTGCGGCATCGATCTCGACGGCGAGACCGTGCGCGTCGGCGCGGGCACCACCCACGCCGGCGTCGGCCGCGACGACACCGTCCGCGGGCACGTGCCGCTGCTGCACCGCGCCACGCCGCTGATCGGGCACTTCCAGATCCGCAACCGCGGCACCATCGGCGGTGCGATCGCCCACGCCGACGCCGCCGCCGAATACCCCGCGGTCGCATTGACTCTGGACGCCCGCATGCGCACCCTGTCCCCGCGCGGCGAACGCGCCATCGACGCCACGGACTTCTTCACCGGCCTGTGGAGCACCGCGATGGCATCCGACGAACTGCTCGTCGGCATCGACTTCCCGGCCAGGTACGGCCGTCAGGGTTTCGCTGTCGAGGAATTCACCCGGCGCGCGGGCGATTTCGCCATGGCGGGGGCGGCGATCGCGGTGACCCTCGACGCCGATTCCCGGATCGAACGGGCCGCGATCGGGGTGTTCGGCCTCGCCCCCACCCCGCTGCGGGCCAGAACCGTGGAGGCCGAACTCGTCGGCCGTCCCGCCGCCGAGGTGGACGCCGAGGAGATCGGCCGGGCGGCCACCGCCGAGCTGGACTCGGTTCCCGCCGACGTGCACGGTTCCGCCGACTACCGCCGCCGGGTTGGCGCGGTCATGGTCACCCGCGCCTGGCGGCGCGCTCTCGAGGAGGCGAGCGATGACTGACACCCCACCGGATGTGGAGATCCGGGTCGTGGTCAACGGCGTGCGCCGCCGCGACCGCGTCCCGCCCCGGCTCACCCTGGCCGACTACCTGCGCGAACGTCTCGGCCTCACCGGCACCCACCTGGGCTGCGAGCACGGCGTGTGCGGGGCGTGCACGGTACTGCTGGACGGGGCCGCGGTGCGGGCCTGCCTGGTCTTCGCCGTACAGGCCGACGGGTCCGAACTCACCACCGTCGAGGGCCTGGCCGGCCCCGATGGCGAACTGTCCTGCGTGCAGCGCGCCTTCCGCGACCACCACGGCCTGCAATGCGGTTTCTGCACCCCCGGTTTCGTCGTCTCCGCCACCGCCTTCCTCGACGAAAACCCCGCACCGAGCGACGAGCAGATCCGCGAGGCCATGAGCGGAAACCTCTGCCGCTGCACCGGCTACCAGGGCATCCTGCGCGCCGTCCGCGCCGCCGCCACCGAACGGGCCACCGGCGACGGGGCCGCCATCGACCACGCGGCCACCACCGCCGCCGCCCCGGAGAAGTGACATGAAGCTGGAGAACACCTTCACCATCCCCGTCCCCGCCGACCAGGCCTGGCCGGTGCTGCTCGACCTCGAACGCCTCGCCCCCTGCGTCCCCGGCGCCACCATCACCGCCCGCGAGGGCGACGACTACCACGGCCGCATCAAGGTCAAGCTCGGCCCGGTCGGCCTGTCCTACAAGGGCGTGATCCAGGTCGTCTCCCAGGACCGCGACGAGGGCGTCGCGGTCTTCCAGGGCAGCGGCCGGGAGAACCGCGGCAACGGCACCGCCAAAGCCGTCATCACCTGCCGCCTCGCCGAATCCGACGGCGTCACCACCGTCTTCGTCGACACCGATCTGGCCGTCACCGGCAAACCCGCCCAGTTCGGCCGCGGCGCGCTCGCCGAAGTGGCGGGCACCCTCATCGGCGCCTTCGCCGACAACCTCGCCGCCGAACTCACCGCCGCCGAACTCACCGCCACCGAACTCACCGCCACCCAACTCACCGACCCCCCCGCGACCGGCTCGGGCCGGACCACGCCCGGCGGTGTCACCGGAGCACCAGCCGACCGGGCAGCGACCGTGTCGGCCGGAGCCGCCGCGGCGTCCGGGGCCGGGAGGACGTCGCCCGGCCGGCCCGCACCCACCGCCGCAGCCGATGACGCCTCACCCGAGAGTGCGGGCAAGGCAGCGGGTGGCGCCGCCACCGCGACGAGCGGCACGGGCGTCGCCACACCGGGCGCGAGCGTCCGCCCGATCACCCCGCGCCGGGGCGCGGAGCCGATCGACCTGGTGGCCGCGGCGGGCATCACGCCCGTTCACCGCGCGGTGGTGGCGGTCGCCGCTCTCCTCGGCGCGGCGGCCCTGTTCGCCCTGGCCCGCCGACGCCGGTGCGGGCGGGCTAGACGCCCTTGACCGAGGCCCGGTCCATGAAGCCGAACAGGTAGCCGGCGACCCGCCGCATCTGGATCTCCTCCGCGCCCTCGGTGATCCGGTAGCGGCGGTGGTGGCGGTAGATGTGCTCGAAGGGCTTGTAGCGGGAGTAGCCGAGGCCGCCGTGCACCTGCATGGCGCGGTCGGCGGCCTCACAGCACAGCCGATTGGCCCAGTAGTTGCACATCGAGACCTGTTCGGAGACGGCGAAATTGCCGTAGGTGTCCATCGACCAGGCGGTCTTGTGGATCAGCGCGCGCAGCATCTCGCACTGGGTGTGCAGTTCGACGAGCTGGAACTGGATGGCCTGATTGGCGGCCAGCGGTTTGCCGAAGGGCTTGCGTTCCTTGGCGTAGGCCACGGCCTGGTCGACGCAGTACTGGGCGGCGCCGAGACTGGAGGCGGCCTGGCGGATGCGGTTCTCGTTGAAGAAGTGCTGCACCACGGCCAGGCCTCGGCCCTCCTCGCCGAAGATCGCCGAGTGCGGCACCCGCACGCCGTTCAGCGAGACGCGGGCGTGATCGGTGGGCATGTTGAACGTCCACAGGTACTCCTCGACCGTGAAGCCGGGAGCGTCGGTGGGGACCAGGAAGGCGGTGATGCCGCGCCCGTCGCCCGCCTTGCCGGAGGTGCGGGCGAAGATGAGGTCGGCGTCGGCGATGTGCACGCCGGTGTTCCAGGTCTTCACGCCGTTGATGACCCACTCGTCGCCCTCGCGCACGGCGGTGGTCTCCATGTGGGTGGCGTCGGAGCCGTGTTCGGGTTCGGTGATGCCGAAGGCGAAGAACTTGGTGCCCTCGGCCAGGCCGTCTACCCAGGTGGCCTTCTGCTCGTCGCTGCCGTATTCGAGCATCAGCAGCAGGCCGACGTTGTTGGCGACGATGGCGTGCTCGTTCTGCAGGTCGCAGTGCAGGCCGAGGCCACGGCGGGCCAGGTGCTCGCGGATGACGGCCATGCCGAGGTTGGTGCCGTCGCGTCCGCCGTATTCCTTGGGGAAGGCGTAGCGGTAGTGACCGGCGGCGTCGGCGCGGCGACGGGCCTCGGCCAGCAGCGCCTCCCACTCCTCGGTGGGCAGGCCGCCGCGCTCCCAGTCGGTGCGGGCGTCCTCGCGGCGGTGGTCGAAGAACTTGACGTTGTCGCCGGTCTGCTCGAGCGGCACGATCTCGGCCTCGATGAAGGCGTCGAGTTCCTCCAGGTAGGCGGCCAGCTCCTCGGGGAGTTCGAAATCCATGGTTTCTCCTAAGCTTTCGTGCCGGGGCTGATCGAACTCGGGCGGATCTGCATGAGCAGGTCCCATTCGATCTCCGACACGCGGCGGCCGCTGGCGGCCATGACGATGTCGCGGACGGTGCCGTCCAGGTGCGCGGCGGCCTGACCGGCCAGCCCGACCCCCCAGGACAGGGTGCCCATCACCTTCCACCACCGGAACCGGTCGACGTCGAAGACACCACCGGCCTCCTCGTAGCCGCGCACGAAGGTGTCGCGATCGGCGAAACCGCCGAATTCCTTGTCGTCGTTGCGGAATCGCCACATGCGCAGCGCGGGCCAGGCCACATCGCGCATGGGGTCGCCGTTTCGCTGCGCGCCCTCCCAGTCCAGCACCGCGGCCAGGCCGTCGGGGGCGACGATGATGTTGCCGTTGCGCAGGTCGGTGTGCAGCAGGGCGGTGCGCGGCGGTGGGGCGGGCAGGCGGCGCTCCAGCCAGCGCAGTGCCATCGCGAACACCGGACGATCGGAAAGCAGTGTGCGCACGCCCTTCTCGGCTTCGGCGAGCGCGTCGGCGGCCGGGTCGGGACCGGCGGCGGGCAGAGCCTCGGGGGCGGACGCGGGGTCGATGGCGTGCAGCGCGCCCATGGCCGCGCCCCACTGGCGGGCGACGGTCTCGGCGTTGCCCGTGGCGTCGATCAGGCGAAGCACCTTGCGCGGCACCGTTTCCCCGTCGATGCGCTCGGAGACGAGGAACGGCTCGCCGATCCGGGCGGCATCCGCGCACACCGCGACCAGGGCGGGGACCGGGACGCCGTGCGCGCGGGCGAGTTCGCGCACCGCGGCCTCGGCGTCGACGGTCATGATCTCGACGGCGGGCGGGACGATGGTGGCGACCAGCGGTCGCGAGCCCTGCCCCTCGATCTCGGCGGTGAAGGCGACATTGCGCCGCCGCGCGCCGGCGGAGAGGAATTCCAGCCCGGTGACCCGCACCGGGCTGCCGTAGGTTTCGGCCAGGACCGCCGCGAGCCCGGCGGACGGATCGGCGCTCACTCGCCCTCCCAGGAGTCGTAGCCGGGCTTGGCGATCGCCAGATCGGCGCGCACCACCTCGGTCAGTGCCTGCCAGAGCGCTTCCTCGTCGCCTTCGGGCACGGCGGCCAGCAGGTCGGCCTCACGGCGCGCCGCCTCGGGTCCGAGCTGCACCTCGCGGCCGAGGATGCGCGCAAGGTTCGCCCCGACCCGCGTACGATGCTGCAATCCGGGCGGCAGCGCGGGCAAAAGCGTGTCCTCCAGCAGTTCGGCCAGCGATTCCAGCAGCTCGGCTGCCGTCGGTCGGTTCTGCACAGGCGACTCCCTCGTCGGACTGCCGGAAAATGGGACCCCATCAATTTGGCCGATCCCCCATGCCCCGTCAATAGCCCCGCCCCGCCCCAGGGGGGCCGGGCCGGGGGGGCGACGCCCCGCGCACGCCCGCCGAGCCCGCGGAGGGGCGCGGGGGGGTGGGCCGGCGGTGGGGGCGCAGGGGCCCGGGGGGGCGGGCCGCGGTTGG
>NZ_JARWRU010000836.1 GCF_029867845.1 Nocardia farcinica
CCCCCCCCCCCCGCTCGCCCCACCCGCCCTCCGGCCCCCCCCGCCCCCCCCGCCGCCCCCGCCTTTGCCCCCCGGCCGCCCGCGCCCCCGCGCGCCGCGCCCCAGCGGCCGTTCCGCCGCCCACGTCGCTGCCGACGGGTGGCGAGAGGCGTAGCCGTCCACCCGCACCTGACCGGTGTGCTCGCCGATCCGCCGCATGAGCGCGTCGGTCGCCGCACGAACTCCCGCCGACCCCGCACGCCGGTAGGGCTCGAGATCCATCGGCTCCAGGATCTCGAGCACCACCCGGCGCCGCCACCAGGGCGACCCCGGCTCGCGGCGGGTGCCCGAGAGCGCGATCGGCACCAGTGGCGCCCCGGTCGCCAACGCGACCCGGACCGCGCCCGTCCTACCCCGGTAGAGCCTGCCGTCCGGTGACCGCGTGCCCTCCGGGTGAATGCCCCAGGCCCCGCCGCCCTCGAGGATTCGCGTCGCGGCCGCCAGCGCGGGCGAGGCGCTCGCGCCGCCCCGGCGGTCCACCGGGATCTGGCCGACCCAGGAGAAGAACCACCGCCGCAGCGTTCCGGCGACGCCCGTGCCGTCGAAGTACTCGCGCTTGGCCAGGAAGGTGACCGGCCGCCGCGCCGCGAGCACCACGTAGAACGAGTCGGCCACGGCCAGATGATCGGCCGCCAGGATCACCGGGCCGGTGCTCGGAATGTGCTCTCGTCCCGGAATTTTCGGCCTGCCCCACAGCAGGAGGGCGGGGCCGACGGCGACGTGTCTGCACAGGCGGACGGCCGGGCGGCGATTTCTTTCACGGTGATCGCAAACATTGACGCGCCGGCGCGCGAATCACGTTGCCGGACAGGGATCGCACCAGGTCGGAGGGGTTGCTACGATGCGGATTGCCCGTTTGTTCGCCGCGGCCGCCGCGCCGGAAGGTGACGAGGCAGTTCTTGTCGGGCGGAAGGGGCTTCGGCATTTCCAACGGCATTTCCACTGGCGCTTCCACTGGCATTTCCACTGGCACTTCCAACGGCATTCTGCTCGACACGAACTACCTCTCGCGATGGCAGCAGGGCGGGATCGACCAGCCCGCCGCGGGCAGGCTCGCCGTCAGCACCACGGCGTTGCAGGAGCTGTACGGCATGCAGGCGAGCACCGGCTGGGGATATCGCTATCTGCTGCCGCGCGTGACCGGGTCGCGGCGCGCGGCGCGGGTGCCCTCGCCCGCCGATCTCGAGCGCGATCGCGCCCGTATCCAGCAGGGCGTGGCCTGGCGGGACAGCACCGACCGGCTGGTGGTCGACTTTCCCGTCGAACTGGCCGGATACGGCTTCGTCACCACCTACGAAAAGTCCCATCACGCGCTGGCCGAACTACAGATCGCGGGCGCGACCGACATCCTGCACACCGTCGCCACCTGGGCCGTCGGCCGGGACATGGGGCGCATCGTCGAGGAGCGCAGCGAATTCGTCGCCCGCGCCGGGATCGAACCCATCCCGTTGACCGAGCGCGACATCGACACCGCCGTCGACCTGCTGCGTGAATTCCTGGCCGCGGGAAACAATCTCAAACGGCACCGCCGCAACTCCTTCAACGATCTGCTCATCCTGGCGACCGCGCTGCGGCGGGGGATGGGCCTGGCCACCGACGACCGTTTGCTGCTCGAGCTCGCCCTGCGCGCGGGGCTGACCGAGACCGACGAGGTGGCGGGCTTCACCACCCTCGCGCCCGCGGTCCGGTACGACCCGCCGCGCCCGCACGCCGAGTCCAAGCGCTACGTCAACGCGACCTGGCGTTCCCGGCGCGCCCGCGCCTTCCGCGACCGGAGTTGACCCCGCGACCGTGGGTGCTCGCCGCCGTGTTCGCTGAACGATTGCCCTTTCGAATCGCGGTGACGCCAACCCTGTCGGCACGGGGGTGATCGCTGGTGGAATCCGAGACGTCACAGGTTCGAGTGAAAGGCCGAGAGCATGTCCGTCGATTTCGCCATCGCCCCGCAGACCGCCGCGGAGACCGGGGTCGAGGTGGTCAAGCTCGGCGCGCACATCGGCGCGCGGATCGAGGGCGTGCGCCTGGGCGGCGACCTCGACGCGGCCACCGTGGACGCGATCCGCGCGGCCCTGGCCGAGCACAAGGTGATCTTCTTCCGCGGCCAGCACCACCTGACCGAGGACGGCCAGTACGAGTTCGCCCAACTGCTCGGCACACCGACCACACCACACCCGACGGTGAAATCGGCGGGCACCAAGAGCCTGGCGATCGATTCCACCCAGGGCAGGGCCAACAGCTGGCACACCGATGTGACCTTCGTCGATCGGGTGCCGAAGGCCTCCATCCTGCGCGCGGTGACGCTGCCGAGCTACGGCGGCTCCACCACCTGGGCCTCCACCGTCGCCGCCTACAACTCGCTGCCCGAGCCGCTCAAGCGGCTGGCCGAGAGCCTGCGAGCTCGCCACGACAACCGCTACGACTACGCCCTCGAGGCCGAGGACCGCCCCGACGAGGGCGCCCTGGCCTACCGCCGCGAGTTCGAGTCCACCTACTTCGAGGCCGAGCACCCGGTGGTGCACGTGCACCCCGACACCGGTGAACGCGCCCTGCTGCTGGGCAATTTCGTCAAGCGCATCGTCGGGCTGCCCGGCACCGAGTCGCACGCGCTGTTCCGCCTCTTCCAGGACCGGGTGACCCGCCTCGAGCACACCACCCGCTGGAACTGGGAGCTCGGCGACGTGGCGATCTGGGACAACCTGGCCACCCAGCACTACGCGATCGACGACTACGACGGCGCCGAGCACCGCAGGCTCACCCGCATCACCTTGGCAGGCGGCATCCCGGTCGGCGTGGACGGCTCGACCAGCACCCTCGTCGCGGGCGACGCCTCGGCGTACTCGCGCCTCGCCTCGGTGGCCTGACAACCGCCCCGTGTGCACACGCGCCGCCGCGCACCCGGCGGCGAACGCGGTCCCGGCGCCCGGCCGCCCGAGGGGCAATCGGGCGGTTCGGCGTGCCTCACGGGCGATGGTGGGGCAGAATCGCCTAGCATTCGGCGGCACATGCACGACGGTCGTCACCCGCGAACGGGCCGGCCGGACATCGGCTGACGATGGGATATCGGCGTGAATGTGTGGAGCTACATCCAGGGACGGGAAGAGACGCTGCTGTTCCTGACCTACCAGCACGCGTCACTGGCCTTCCAGACGGTCCTGGTCGGCACGGTCGCCGCCGTGCTCATCGCGGTCGCCGTCTACCGCTACCCGCTGGCCTCGGCGCTCACGCTCACCTCGAGCCGGGTCGCGCTGACCATCCCCTCACTGGCGCTGCTGGCGCTGCTGCTGGTGCCCTTCGGCCTCGGCGTGGTGCCGTCGTTTCTCATGCTGGCCTTCTTCGCGGCCATGCCGGTGATCGGCAACGCCGTGGTCGGGCTGCGCTCGGTGCCCGCCGCCGTGGTGGAGGCCGCGCGCGGGATCGGCCTGCCGCGCTGGCGCATCCTGCTGACCGTCGAGCTGCCGATCGCCTGGCCGGTCATCCTCACCGGCATCAGGGTGTCCACGCAGATGATCGTCGGTGTGGCCGCCATCGTCGCCTACGTGCTCGGCCCCGGTCTCGGATCGCTGATCTTCAACGGCCTGTCCCGGCTCGGCGGCGCCAACGCGCTGGAGATGGCGCTCACCGGAACCGTTCTCATCGTCGCCATCGCCTTGGTGTTCGACGCACTGCTCGTCCTGCTCGGGCGTCTCACGATCGCGAAAGGACTGTGATGGCTCCAGCGGAAACGACACCCGAACGCCACGTCACCGGCGCGGACATCGTCCTCGACTCGGTCGTCAAGCGCTACCGGGGGCAGCGCACCCCCGCGGTGGCCCGGCTCGACCTGGCGATCGCGGCGGGCGACATCGCCGCCTTCGTCGGCCCCTCCGGCTGCGGCAAGACCACCACGCTCAAGATGATCAACCGGCTCATCGAACCCACCGAGGGCCGCATCCTGATCGGCGGGCGCGATGTCACCAAGGAGGACCCCGACACGCTGCGCCAGGGCATCGGCTACGTCATCCAGTCCGGCGGCCTGTTCCCGCACTGGTCGGTGGCCAAGAACATCGGCGCCATCCCGCGCGTGCTCGGCTGGGACCGCAAGCGCATCGCCGAACGCACCGAGTACCTGCTCGACCTGGTCGGTCTCGATCCGCGCGAGTTCGCGCACCGGCTGCCCAAGGACATGTCCGGTGGGCAGCAGCAGCGCGTCGGCGTGGCCCGCGCCCTGGCGGCCGACCCACCGGTGCTGCTCATGGACGAGCCGTTCGGCGCGGTCGATCCGATCACCCGGATCCGCCTGCAGGACAGCCTGCTGGCGATCCAGCAGGAACTCGGCAAGACCATCGTGATCGTCACCCACGACTTCGAGGAGGCCACCAAGCTCGGCGACAAGGTGCTCATCCTGTCCGCGGGCGGTCACGTCGAGCAGTACGCCACCCCGGAACAGATCCTCACCGACCCGGCCACGCCGTTCGTGGAGGAATTCGTCGGCTCCGGCGCGAAACTCGCCTATCTCACCGTGTCCAGGGTGCGCGATGTGTCGACCCAGCCGGTCACCACCGCCCGCGTCGGCGAACCCACCGGGGAGGTGCTCGCCCGCGCCGAGGCCGCCGGCCACACCTGGGTGGTCGTGGTGGACGAACACGACCGGCCGCGCTCGTGGCCAACTCTGGCCGAGGTGCGCAGCAAGCCGGAGATCTCCGACTATCTCGACCGTCGCCTGCCGGTGGTGGCGCGCTCGTCCACCCTCAACGACGCGCTCGACGCCATGCTCGCCACCAGCCAGGGCGCGGCGCTGGTGACCGACGGCCGCGGCGCGGTGACCGGATCGCTGAGCATCGAGGCCGTGACCGAGGTGATCCGCGCCAAACTGGCCGAGAGCCGTGGCGAGCAGGAGAACCTGTCCTACGAGACCTACGTGCCCGGCACCGATCCGACGCCGACCCCGGTGGTCGCCGCCGACGAACCCGGCACGGCCGCCGCCGAATCGGCCGAACCCGAATCGGCCGAACCCGGATCGGCGCAGGCGTCGTGACCGCCACCGCGTCCCCCGCGCGCACCACCCCCGCCGCACCCGCGGCCGCAGGCTCCGCCCTGGCCCGCCGCCTCGCCCGCCTGCCCATGGACGTGTGGTTCGAGCCGCTGATCATCGTGGTCCTCGGCGTGGGCTACCTGCTGTGGTACCGCTCGGCCACGCTCACCCCGACCGAGCAGGCCTCCCTCGGCTGGGACAACCTGCAGACCACCATCCTCGAGCACGTGAAGCTGACCCTGGTCGCCACCGTGATCGTGGTCGCCCTGGCCATCCCGCTCGGCATCCTGCTCACCCGGCCCGCGCTGCGGCGGCTCGAGCCGATCGCGGTGAACATCGCCAACATCGGCCAGGCCGCGCCGGCGGTCGGGCTGCTCGTGCTGTTCACCTTCTGGCTCGGCACCGGATTCCGCACCGCCGTGGTCGGTCTGGTCGTCTACGCGGTGCTGCCCATCCTGCAGAACACCATCGTCGGCCTGCGCCAGGTCGACCGGCGCACCATCGAGGCCGCCCGCGGCATCGGCTTCTCCGCCCTGCGCACCCTGGTGCAGGTCGAGTTGCCGCTGGCGGTGCCGGTCATCCTCAACGGCGTGCGCACCGCCCTGGTCATCCTGGTCGGCACCGCGACGCTGAGCACCTTCATCGGCGCCACCAGCCTCGGCACGCTGATCACCACCGGCGTCACACTCTTCCTGCCGAAACTGCTGGTGTCGGGGGCGATCCTGGTGGCGCTGCTCGCCCTGATCATCGACTGGCTCGGCAGGCTCGTCGAACTGGCCGCGACCCCGAGGGGGTTGTCGTGATCGCCGCGGGCCGCGCGGGTGCGAACCGCGCACTGACCGGACTGCTCGCCGTGTTCACCGCGGCCGTGCTCGCGGGCTGTGGCCTGGTGAGCTCCTCGGGCACCTTCCACGACGCCACCCTCCCCGACGGACAGCGCCCG
>NZ_JARWRU010000837.1 GCF_029867845.1 Nocardia farcinica
GCTCCTCGTTGCGCCGCCGGCCCGCCTCCCCCCACCCCCCCCGCGCGCCGGGGGGGGGGGGGCGCCCCCCCGACGCCGAACTCGCCGCCTTCCTCGACGCCATGGCTCCGCTGGGCGAGCGCCTGCACACGCTGTGGGTGCAGTTGCCCGGCTCGTTCGGCCCCGGCGATCTCGGCGCGCTGGCCCGCTTCCTGCCGACCCTGCCGTCCGGCCCGCGCCGCACCGTCGAGGTCCGCCATCGCGGGTTCTACGACGACCCGCGCGCCGCCGCCGCGCTGGAACGGGTGCTCGCCCGCGCGGACGCGGAATGGGCCACCTTCGACACCTCGGTGCTGTTCTCCGCGCCCGCCTCGAGTCCCGCCGAACTGGAGGCCCGCGCCAAGAAGCCGCACCTGCCGCGCCGCACCCGCGCGCTCACCGCCGACCCGATGGTCCGCTACCACGGCCGCGACGACGAGGAGGTGACGGTCACGGGCTGGCAGCCCTGGTTGCCGGTGGTGGCGGACTGGCTGCGCGAAGGCCGGTCCCCGACGGTCTTCGTGCACACCCCGGACAACGGCTCCTCGCTGCGGTTGGCCCGCCGCTTCCACGACGAGGTCCGCGCGCTCGTCCCCGAGCTGGAACCGTTGCCCGACCCGGCGGCCGAGGAGCCTATGACGCTGTTCTGAGCGGCTGGTCCGAGCGGCTGGTTCGAGCGGCTGGTTCGAGCGGCTAGCTCAGCCCGAGCACGGCGGTGGCGAAGGCGATGAACAGCGGCGCCGAGGCGGGGACCGCGTGCGCGCCCTCGGTGAGTATGACCCGGCGGGTGCGCTCGCAGATGGCGTCCGGGATGAGCGCGATCAGCTCGGCCGGTACCGCGGGCACCGTCGGATCGGCGGCCCTGGCTCTGGCGTGGAAGTGCCGGTAGGTCTCGGTGAACTGGTCGAGCGCGAGCACCCGCACGGCGTTCGCGGCCCGCTCCACCCGGGCCGATTCCACGAGCACCATCCTGGCGAAGTGCGGCTCCTCGGCGACGGCCTCGCAGAAGTTGACGATGACGCAGGCGATCCTGGCGCGCGCGTCGGCCTCGCGGGGCAGTGCGCGCAACGCCTCCCCGATGCGCTGGGCGAGCACCGCGATGCCGGTGTGCACCGACTCGACGAAACAGTGCTCCTTGTTGGTGAAGTGCTCGTAGAAGGTGCTGCGCGAGACGCGGGCGGCGGCCACGATGTCCCCCAGTGTGGTCGCGGCATAACCCTTCTCCTCGACGCATTCGACGAACGCGGTGATCAGCCTGCCGCGCGGCGAGGTGGGGGAGTCCGTGCGGAAGGCCGCGCGACGATCGGCGAGGTCGCTGCCTGGCGACGGCTCGCATCGAGTTGCCGAGTGGCGCATGAAAGCCTTTCTGTCGGGGTTGTCGATTATGCGCGCCAGGGTTTTTCGCCGCGCACGCTGGTTCTCCCGAACGGGCCCGATCGGCCCGTTCATCCGTCATTTTTCCCGCCGATGTGCAATGTTGTTACTGCGCAACGGTATTGACAGGGGAAGGTGCGTCGGTCATGGCGTCCTACGCGGTGGGGTCACGACGTGCGTCGCCGGGTGCCCGGCGCCCGGTGTGGCCGGGCATGATCACCCCGGAGCAGCCGTCGAGGGGACGCAGGGGGGCGCCGGGCCACGGCAGCCTGCGCGGGCGCCGGGGGCGCGCGCGGCGACCGCGCAGGCGCAGACCCCTGCTGGTCGTGGTGGTGACGCTCGGCATCTCGCTGTCGGCGGTGGCGGTGGTGCTGGCCTACGTCTCGCCGACGCCGGGGCCCCGGCAGTCAGCCACCGTGGCCGACCCGGTGCTCGGCGGTGGTCCGGGCTGCGACCCGCTGCGCACCCGGGAACTGGTGCGCGGCAACGGAACCGGCTCGACCGACGACGGCCCGGACGCGGTGCTGGCCTTCCAGTACGCCTACTACGTGACCCGCTCCGGCGCCGCCGCCAGGGCCGTCACCACCCGCGATGCCGCGGTGTCCAGCGCGGAGGTGATCGACGCGGGCATCACCTCGGTGCCGCCGGACACCAAGCACTGCGTGCTGATCTCCCCGTTGCCCGACGGCAGGCTCGACGTGGTGCTCACCGAGGTCCGCCCGGACGGGGCGGTCAAGACCTACCGCCAGTTCGTCACGGTGGTCGAGCGCGCCGACGGGGTGCTGATCAGCGCGATCGCCCCGCCGGACCGGTAGTTCGCTCGCCCGCGTGGTTTCTGGGCGGTTGTCCAGAAGTATGTCCCCGCCCGGCCCGGCTCTGATACATTCCCGTATCGGATACACCGGTGTATCGAAGCGTGCGCGCGGATGCGCCGGCCGGTCGGCGAATGCGGTCCCGCCCGGGGTCGCGAGGAGGAACCGTGACGGCGGCACAGGCCGGGCAACCGAGGGCGAACGCCTCGCCGGGCGGCCCCGCCCGCGAGACGGGCGCCCGCGCCGGGGCGGGCAAGGCGCCGAGCAGGCGCCGCGCGCACACCCGCGAACGACTGTTGCGGGCCGCCTACGAGGTCTTCGCCGAGGAGGGCTTCGGCCGCGCGGGCGTGGAACGTGTCTGCGAGCGCGCCGGATTCACCCGCGGCGCCTTCTACTCGAACTTCACCTCCCTCGACGAGCTGTTCCTCGCCATGTGGGAGCAACGCTCGGCCACCCTGCGCGAGGATCTGCGCGCGGCCCTCGACGCGCTGGCCGACGAGACGTTCACCGATGTGCGTGCGGCGGTGACGGGCCTGCTCGCGGCGGTGCCGCTGGAGGAGGCGTGGTTCCGCATCACCGCCGAGTTCACCGCGCACGCCCTGCGCACCCCGCACCTGCGCCGGGTGATGGCCGAGCGGGAGGAGGCCATCGTGGCCGCGCTCGCGCCGACGGTGGTGGCGGCGCTCGGCCGCGCGGGACGCACCGTCGACGATCCCGTGGCCCTGTGCCAGGCGCTGGTCGCCGTGCACGACGGCACCGCCGTGCAGGTGTTGATGGAGCCGGGCAACCGGACGGTCCTCGGTCGGCGTGCCGACCTGTTCCACCATGTCGTGCTGGCCTACAGCACCCCGACAGAAGGATGACGATGAGCACAAGCGATTCCGCTGCCGACGGTTACGAGGTGATCGTGGTCGGCGCAGGCCTTGCCGGTCTGGTCGCCGCCCACGAGCTGGCGCTGGCGGGCAAGAGGGTGCACCTGCTCGACCAGGAGAACCGCAACAACCTCGGCGGTCAGGCGTTCTGGTCGCTGGGCGGGCTGTTCATGGTCGACACGCCCGAGCAGCGCAGGCTCGGCATCAAGGACTCCTACGAGCTGGCCTGGCAGGACTGGCAGGGCTCGGCGGGCTTCGACCGCGAGGACGAGGACCACTGGGCCAGGCAGTGGGCCCAGGCCTACGTCCGTTTCGCCGCCACCGAGAAGCGCGACTACCTGCGCGACCTCGGGTTGCGGGTGACCCCGCTGGTCGGCTGGGCCGAGCGCGGCGGCGGCGCGGCCGACGGCCACGGCAACTCGGTGCCGCGCTTCCACATCACCTGGGGCACCGGCCCGGAGGTGGTGCGCGTGTTCGCCGAGCCGGTGCAGGCCGCCGAGCGGCGCGGGCTGGTGAAGTTCAGCTTCCGGCACCGCGTCGACGAGCTGATCGTCGAGAACGACGCGGTCGTCGGGGTGCGCGGCAGCGTGCTGGAGCCGACCGATCTCGAGCGCGGCAAGGCGTCCTCGCGGACGGTGGTCGGCGACTTCGAGTTCCGGGCGAAGGCCGTGGTGGTGACCTCCGGCGGCATCGGCCACAATCACGCCCTGATCCGGCAGAACTGGCCGGTGGAGCGGCTCGGCCCGTGCCCGGAGACGCTGATCTCCGGCGTGCCCGCGCACGTGGACGGGCGCATGCTGGCCATCTCCGAGGCCGCGGGCGGCGCCATCGTCAACCGCGACCGGATGTGGCACTACACCGAGGGCATCCACAACTGGGACCCGGTCTGGCCCGACCACGCCATCCGCATCATCCCCGGCCCGTCCTCGCTCTGGTTCGACGCCACCGGCAAGCGCCTGCCCGCGCCGTGCTTCCCCGGCTTCGACACCAACGCCACCATGAAGGCCATCCTGTCCACCGGCTACGACTACTCGTGGCTGGTGCTCACCCAGGCCATCATCGAGAAGGAGTTCGCGCTGTCGGGTTC
Source organism: Nocardia farcinica (assembly GCF_029867845.1). Taxonomy (GTDB): domain Bacteria; phylum Actinomycetota; class Actinomycetes; order Mycobacteriales; family Mycobacteriaceae; genus Nocardia; species Nocardia farcinica_A. Next base: position 4,164 of record NZ_JARWRU010000837.1, read on the forward strand.
GGAGCAGAACCCCGACGTCACCGGCAAGGACATCAAGCTCACCCTGGCCAGCCGGGTCGCCAAGGGCGCGCCGGGACCGGTGGAGGCGTTCAAGAAGCACGGCGTCGACTTCGTGGTGGCCGACACCCTGCCCGAGCTGGTCGAGGGCATGAACAAGATCGCCCGTGGCCCACGGCTGGATCTCGGGGTGCTCGAGCGTCAGATCGTCGCCCGCGACCGCGAGCTGGACAACAAGTTCAGCAAGGACGCCCAGCTCATGGCCATCACCAACGCCCGCCAGTCCTTCGCCGACAAGGCGGGCCGGGTCGCCAAGCCGCACCGCATCCTCGACCCGAAGGCCGGTCCGCTGATCGCGGTGCGCTGCAACATCCTCACCCGCAAGACCCTCGGCGGCCTGCAGACCACGCTGGACTCCCAGGTCGTGCGCCCCGACGGCACCCCGCTGCCCGGGCTGTACGCCGCCGGGGAGGTGGCCGGTTTCGGTGGTGGCGGGGTGCACGGCTACAACGCGCTGGAGGGCACCTTCCTCGGCGGGTGCATCTTCTCCGGCCGGGCGGCCGGGCGGGCGCTGGCGAAGTCGCTGTCCTGACCGGCGTTCCGTCCGGCGGCAGAGGGTGGCCGCCGGGTTGCTGTGCGGGTGTCCTCGCGGCGCCGGCCACGCGCGTACGGCGGCGTTCCGCGCCAGGCGCCGGGCCGGGCCCGCGCGGGGCGGACGGCGCGGGACGGTCATGAAAACGAGCGATGCCGCCGGGAGGGGGAGGCCCGGCGGCATCGACTCGGAGTTGCGCGCCGAGCAGGGGGGTCGGGCCCCGCCGTAGTAGGCGCAGGGGGGGCCGGCTCGATTTCCGATCGTTAGCTGGCGC
>NZ_JARWRU010000838.1 GCF_029867845.1 Nocardia farcinica
CCGCGAGGGCGCGGAGTGCCGGCTGCCGCCGGTGTTGCTGGTACCGCCGCTGGCCGCGCCCGCGAGCTGCTTCGACCTGCGGCCGAGGCAGAGCCTGGCCCGCTTCCTGCTCGGCACCGGCCGCACTCCCTATCTGATCGACTACGGGGAGATCGGGTTCGCCGACCGGCGCATGGGCTTCGAGGACTGGATCGACGACATCCTGCCCGAGGCCGTGCTGCGCGCCAGCGCCGATCGCGGTGGCGCGCCGGTCGACCTGATCGGCTGGTCCATCGGCGGCACGCTGTCGCTGCTCACCGCCGCCGCGCAGCCGCAGCTGCCGATCCGCTCGATCACCGCCGTCGGCTCGCCACTGGACTACGACGCCATGCCCGGCATGGGCGCGGTGCGCGCGGCGGCCAGGCTGGACCGCGCCAGGGTGGTGTCGGCGGCCATGCGCGCCACCGGCGTGCCCGCGCCGCTGACCCGCGCCGCCTACCGCGCGACCGCCTGGAACCGGGAATTGACCAGGCCGCTGTTCGTGGCGAACAACATCGCCCGCACCGAATCGCTGGCCAGGATGGAGTCGATCGACCGGTTCATGGCCGACATGCCCGGCTACCCGGGCAAGTTCTACGCCCAGCTGTGGGAGCGGCTGGTGCTGGCCAACGACATCGGCCGCGGCGGGCTGCGGCTGCGCGGGCGGTGGATCGCGCTGTCCCAGGTGAGCGCGCCGGTGCTGTTGATCGGCGGCACCGAGGACGTGATCACCCCGGCCGCCTCGGTCGCCGCGGGCACGCGGACGCTCACCGGCGCGCCCTTCGTGCGCTACGACACCGTGCCCGGCGGTCACCTGGGCATCCTCACCGGCGAGAGCGCCAGGGACACCACCTGGGCGCACCTGGAGAAGTTCCTCGCCGAGGTGTCCTGAGCGGAGGGCTACGCTTGGCGGCATGGGAGCACAGTCATCCGCAGCTGTCGGTGTCTCGTCGTCCGACTCGTCCTCGCCGCAGGCGAATCCGCCCATCGCCGCCGACCATCCCGGTGTGACCGAGCTGTTCGCGGTGCTCGCCTACGGTGAGATCTCCGCCTTCTACCGCCTGGCCGAGGAAGCCGAGCTCTCCCCGTCGCTGCGCGGCAAGGTCGCGGTGGCGGAGATGGCGGCCGCGGAGATGTCGCACTTCCGCACCCTGCGCGAGGCGCTGGGCGAGCGCGGCGTGGACATCTACGAGGCGATGAAGCCCTACGTGCGGCCGCTGGACGCCTACCACCGTTCCACCGACCCCTCGACGTGGCTCGAGTCGATGGTCAAGTTCTACGTGGGCGACGGCATCGCCGCCGACATCTACACCGAGATCGCGGGCGCGCTCAGCCCCGAGGTGACCGCGATCGTGCGCGACGTGCTCGCCGACACCGGCCACTCGGAGTTCGTGGTGGAGGAGGTGCGCCGCGCCGTCCGCGACAACCGCTCCGAGCGCGACCGGCTGACCCTGTGGGGCAGGCGGCTGCTCGGCGAGGCCATCACCCAGGCCCAGTTCGTCATGGCCCAGCGCGACGAGCTGACCGAGCTGGTGCTCGCGGTGACCGGCGACCTCAACGGCATCGGCGCGCTGTTCGAGCGCATGCAGGCCAGCCACGCCGAGCGGATGGCCGTCCTCGGCATCTGAGCCGGGCAGCTGAGCCCGCACCTCCGCGTCCGGGCAGCCGCGTCCGGGCCGCCGCGTCCGGGCCGCCGAGTCCGAGCAGTGAGTCCGGGCCGCCGGGTCCGGGCCGCCGGGTCCGGGCCGGCCGGAGGTCCGCCGACCACCCGGTCCGCGGTTCGCCGGTCGCCCGGTCGGTTCGCTGACAGCGCAGCCCTCGGTGTGCCCGCGCCCGCGGCGGCTGCACTAGCCTGGGGCGGACAGCACAGGACTCTAGGTTCGGAGGTTGGCCGTGGAGGTCAAGATCGGTATTTCGGATAGCCCCCGCGAGTTGGTCATCACCAGCACGCAGACGCCGGAAGAGGTCGAGGCGCTGGTGTCCGAGGCGCTGACCGGGGCCGAGGGCATCGTGCGGCTGACCGACGACAAGGGGCGCACCTTCCTGGTGCAGGCCGCCAAGGTCGCCTACGTCGAGATCGGCACCTCCACCGTGGGCCGGGTCGGCTTCGCCGCCGTCTGATCCACCGACGCGACGAGCCCTCGACGTTCCGGGAAGGAACATCGAGGGCTCGTGTCGCGTGCGGGAGAAGTGCGGGATCAGCCCCGGCGATCGTCGTTGTGCAGCGGCACGTGCGACAGGCCGCCCCAGGCCAGCGCGACGGTGGTGTCCACCGCCTCCTCCTTCGGGATCGGGCGGTCGGCCTCTAGCCAGTACCGGGCGGTGAACTGGCTGGCGCCGACCAAGCCGACGGCCAGGATGCGGGCGCGATACGGGTCGAGCCCGGAATCGTGGGCGACCAGGTCGAAGACCGCGTCCACGCATGCCTCGGTGGCCTGCTCCACCCGGCGCTGCACCTGCGGCTCGCTGGTCAGGTCGGATTCGAAGACCAGGCGGAAGCCCTGCATCTCGTTGTCGACGAAGTCGAAGTAGGCCTGCACGGCCGCGCGCACGCGCTGCTTGTTGTCGGTGGTGGAGCGCAGCGCCTGGCGCACGCTCGACACCAGCATGTCGACATAGTTCTGCAGCACCGCGATGTAGAGTTCGAGTTTGCTGGTGAAGTGCTGGTACAGCACCGGCTTGCTCACCCCGGCGACCTGGGAGATCTCGTCCATGCCCGCCGCGTGATAACCACGGAGGACGAAGACCTCGCTGGCTGCCTGGTGCAGCTGCTGCCGCGGTTGGTCGCGCGGCAGCCGGGTGCCGCGCTTGGTGGGCTGCGGGGCATCGGAGGACAGTCTCCGCGCCGCCATCCGGTCCACGAGGTCGGTCATATGTTCTCTCCCAGTCGATTCCCCGGGGCAAGAAAGGGGTTGTACACCGGGTATTCACTGCACGATACTCGCTCGGGTGTCCTCAGCCGACCCCGGTGCGTGATGATCGAACCCCCGGGTGAGATTAATCGCAACCTTCCGGCGTCCCCGGTGCGGGCGCTGTGGCAGCGATCGCGCATCGCTGTGGCAGTCATCGCGCACCGCCCGGGGCGGGATTCGCGCGCTGTGAGAACCTGGTGTCCGTGACCGACCGAACGGAAAGACCGTCCGGCGGCGGGCACGATGTGACCTCGGGAGTGACATCGCGGCCGGACGCACCCGCAGGCGACACCAAGGCGACCGCGGCCGAGCCATGGGCGCGCCCCGACCGATCCCGTCAACCGCTGCGCGCCCGCTGGGACCCCACCGCCGCCCCCGACGCCACTCGCCGCGCTCCCCGCCCCGATCGTCCGGTCAAGAAGCAGAGCGCGCTCGGCCGCTTCGTCTCCACCTACGGCTGGCGGGCCTACGCCCTGCCTGTGCTGCTGGTGGTGACCGTGCTGGTGCTGGTCGACGCGGTGCGCGGTGGCCCGGGAGTGGCGGCCGACGGCGAGCAGCCCGGGTTCGGCAGGCTCAGCTCACCGACCCAGGACGGGGTGATCGGCGCCCCGCCCGGCGACGGCTCCTTCCCCGCCGACCTGCCCACCGGCGCACTGCCAGAGGGCGGCCCGTTCACCGAGGCGGGCAGCAAGCAGTGGCGGGTGGTCGGTGGCAGCACCCCGGAGTTCGGCAAGGGCACCGAATACCACTTCACCTACACCGTCGAGATCGAGAACGGGGTGAACACCACGGCATTCGGCGGGGACGTCGCGGTGGCCACCATGGTCGACTCCACCCTGGCCAACCCGAAGAGCTGGATCCACGACCCCCGCTTCGCCTTCCGCCGCATCGACAAGGGCGAGCCCGACTTCCGCATCTCGCTCACCTCCCGCCAGACCATCCGCGAGGCCTGCGGTTTCGAGATTCCGATCGACTCCTCCTGCTACAACGGCAGCATGGACCGGGTCCTGCTGTCGGAGGCCCGCTGGGTGCGCGGCGCGCCGGCCTTCGACGGCGACATCGGCTCCTACCGCCAGTATCTGGTCAACCACGAGGTCGGCCACGCCATCGGCTACCACCAGCACCAGCCCTGCGAGACGGTCGGCGGGCTGGCGCCGATCATGATGCAGCAGACCTTCGGCACCGACAACGACGCCATCGCCGCGCTCGACCCCGACGGGGTGGTGCCGATGGACGGCAAGAGCTGCCGGTTCAACCCCTGGCCCTACCCGCGCGGCTGACCCCCGCCACCGCCGCGCGCGCGGATACTGGAGTGCGACAGCTCCGACCGCCGCCGTGAAAACGCAGGTGGACGCGCCGGGGGAAGAACAGCACAGCTCCCGACGTTGTACCTCGGGATTCGGCCCACACACCACGAGGAGCCCGGAAGTGTCGACATCGAGGTCCCTGCCACCGCTGGTCGAGCCGGCCGCGGAGCTGAGCAAGGACGAGATCGCCCGTTACAGCCGCCACCTGATCATCCCCGACGTGGGAGTGGACGGGCAGAAGCGACTGAAGAACGCCAAGGTGCTGGTGATCGGCGCGGGCGGACTCGGCTCGCCCGCCCTGCTCTACCTGGCCGCCGCCGGTGTCGGCACCCTCGGCATCGTCGAGTTCGACGAGGTGGACGCCTCCAACCTGCAACGGCAGGTCATCCACGGCCAATCCGACGTCGGCCGGTCCAAGGCCGAGAGCGCTCGCGATTCGATCCTCGAGATCAACTCCAACGTCGAGGTGCGGCTGCACCAGTTCCGTCTGGAACCCGACAACGCCGTCGAACTGTTCTCCGGGTACGACCTGATCCTGGACGGCACCGACAACTTCGCCACCCGCTACCTGGTCAACGACGCCGCCGTGCTGGCGGGCAAGCCCTATGTCTGGGGCTCGATCTACCGTTTCGAGGGTCAGGCCTCGGTGTTCTGGGAGGACGCCCCCGACGGCCGTGGCATCAACTACCGCGACCTCTACCCCGAGGCCCCGCCGCCGGGCATGGTGCCCTCCTGCGCCGAGGGCGGCGTGCTCGGCGTGCTGTGCGCCTCCATCGGCTCGATCATGGTGACCGAGGCGATCAAGCTGATCACCGGCATCGGCGAGCCGCTGCTGGGCAGGCTCATGGTCTACGACGCCCTCGACATGACCTACCGCACCATCAAGCTGCGTCGCGATCCCGAACGCAAGCCGATCACCGAGCTGATCGACTACGAGGCGTTCTGCGGCGTGGTGTCCGAGGAGGGGCAGGCCGCCGCCGCGGGCTCGACCATCACCGCGCAGGAGCTCAAGGAGTTGCTGGACTCGGGCAAGGAGATCGAGCTGATCGACGTGCGCGAGCCGGTCGAGTGGGACATCGTGCACATCGAGGGCGCCAAGCTGATCCCCAAGGACCGCATCCTCTCCGGCGAGGCGCTGGCCGAGTTGCCGCAGAACCGGCCGATTGTGCTGCACTGCAAGACCGGCATCCGCTCCGCCGAGGCGCTGGCGGTGCTCAAGAGCGCGGGCTTCTCCGACGCCACCCACGTGCAGGGCGGCATCGTGGCCTGGGCGACCACGGTCGACCCTTCGCTGCCGGTTTACTGACAGGCCCTCTACCGGCCAGGACCTCGGTACATCACGGTCGCCGCACCCTCGGCGCGCCGTGCCGGACCGGGTGTGGTCACGGCGTTAACGTACGAGTCGTGACCACCCCCGACTACCCGCAACCCCCCGAGCACGTGCGCTCCACGTTCGGACTGCGTGGAGTCGAGCCGGTGTATCTGGGCGACTGGGAGGGGGGCTGGCGGTGCGGTGAGGTGGTGCTGACTCCGGTGGCCGATCACGCGCGCGCGGCATGGTCGGCCAAGGTCCGCGAGACCGTGAAGGTGGACGGTCTGCGTCTGGCCCGCCCGGTGCGCGCCACCGACGGCCGGTACGTGGTCTCCGGCTGGCGTGCCGACACCTACCTGCCCGGCACCCCGCAACCCCGCTACGACGAGGTCGTGTCGGTGTCGTTGCGGCTGCACAAGGCCACCGCGCTGCTGGAGCGGCCGCGCTTCCTGGCGCAGCCGCCCATCGCTCCATGGGCCGAGGTCGACATCTTCGTCGCCGCCGACCGCGCGGCCTGGGAGCAGGTCCCGCTGCGCACGCTGCGCGCCGGCGGCATCCCCACCCCGAGCACCCCCGACGGCTACCGCAGCCTGGAACTCATCGGCCTGCTGGCCACCCTGCGCAAGCCGGTGCGCACGCCACCGCAACTGGTGCACGGCGATCTGTTCGGCACCGTCCTGTTCCAGGGCGCCGAGGTGCCCGTCCTGACCGACATCGTCCCCTACTGGCGTCCCGCCACCTGGGCGGCGGGCGTGGTCGTGGTCGACGCGCTGTCCTGGGGCGGCGCCGACGACGGCCTGCTCGAGCGATGGTCCGATCTGCCCGAATGGCCGCAGATGTTGTTGCGCGCGGTCATGTTTCGACTAGCGGTGCACGCCCTGCACCCCAGGTCCACCCCCCAGGCCTTCCCCGGGCTGGCGCGTACCGCGGACATGGTCCGCTTCCTGCTCTGACCGACTCCGACGGACACCGACCGACTCGGGGAACTCGTTCGTCGACCGGACCGGGAAACCCGTTCCAGCGTGCTAACTTACGACTATCGCCGACGCCGGCCGGCACGCGGGATCGGCGCGGCCCGGACATCGGGGTGAGGACGGGCGGCAGGATGAGAATTCAGCCACGGCAGCAGATTCTGGGGATATGGCAGGCCATGGTCACCGCCTGTCATCGCGACGGTGTGTGGCACTGGGGCGGCAGACGGGGCTCCAACTCCATCTCCGATGCCGAGCAGCTGCTGTGCCTGCTGTATCCGGCGACCGAGATCCCCGGACTCGCCCTGGATCGCCCCGACGACACGGCCGAGGACGTGCTCGGCGCGTTGAGCGGCCTGACCGAACGGCCGCCGGGGGAGGACGCCGAGGACTGGCTGCTCGAACCGTCCGGCCCGGCGGCGGTGGTCGGCGAGGCGATCGTCGGACTGATCGAGAACTATCACGACCGGTACACGAAAAGTGATGGCACACCGGACTTCTCGGGCGGCGATTACCTGCGCTCGGCAGAGGAGAGGCCGGTCACCGAGGAGCAGCGCCGCATCGACGTGGTCGACTCGTTCTCGATGTCGCTGACGTTGTGCATCGCCGCGCTCGGCTTCCTGCGCGTCTTCCGCGGTTTCGTGCGCGCGCAGACCTACCCGGAGGCCGACGAACTGCTCGTCCGCATCGACGAGCTGTCGGGCCGGGTCTCGCAGCGGCTGACCGCGGCCATGATCGGCCTGGTCCGCAGCTTCATCGTGCATCCGGTCCGCCCCAATTCCGAAGTGGCGGAGACGATCCTGACCACCATGGGGCAGCGGCCCGGCCGCTCGAAGAGCGCGCTGCTGGAGAACCTGATCCGCGCGCTCGACCCGATCCGCAGCCAGTTGCGCAGCGACGTCACCCTCGGGCAGCCGCGCACCCCGCGGCGCTGGCGCGACGACATGCTCTTCGAGTGCGGCTGGACCTGGGGGGTGGCCGACGACTCCGGTGAACTGCCCGATTTCCCGGACCACGCCATCAGCGCACAGCCCGGCCGGGCGGTCCGGCGGCCGTACCTGTACTTCACCATCGTCGCCCTCGACGGCATCAACGACCTCACCTCGCAGCGCACCCGGCGACTGGACCTGCTCGACGACCAGCAGCGCAGGCTGGCGGAGTCGCTGCAGACGCGCTGGCATCTGACCCAGCAGTACTGGTCGACCCTCGCCCGTTTCGGCGACACCCGCTGGCCGCTGGAGGACATTCCCTGGCGCACCTCCGACGGCGAGGAGTCCGATTACTTCAGTGCCCTGGTGTCCGCGGTGCTCATCCAGGATCTCGTCAGCCGCGCCGCCAACGAGGACGACCTGACCAGGGCGGTGGACATCTTCGACGAGCTGGCCAAGCGCGGGCGCATCACCCGCAGAGCGGTGCGTGGGGACGCCGCTGTCGACCTGCACAGTCCCGGTGTGCCGCTGCGGCTGCGCGGCACCGAGAGTCAGGACGCGCCGCTGCTGGAGTGGATGGTGGGTGATTACGCCACGGTGCTGCTCAAGCGCGTGTTGCAGGCGGCGCGGCTCTCCGGCGAGGTCGGCTCCCGCGACCGGCTGCTCGAGCTGGCCAAGGCGATCATGGACCACCTGGAGAACCGTAAGATCGCCGAAGGACCGGCCGCGGGCCTGTGGGATTCCGCCGCGCGCGTGTTCCCCACCCTCGAGCCCTCGGAGAAGGATCTGGTGCCCTCCTGGTACTTCACCGAGCGGATGATCGAATGCCTCATCACCGCCGACCGCACCTTCCGCGCGCTGCCGTTGCGGCCGCCGTCGATGGTCGGGCGCGCGGTCGAGTTGCTCAGTGAGGCAGAGCATCTGCTCAACCAGGAGTGGTTGAACGTGAGCCTGGACGACATCTCCGAGAAACGGCAACGCCTGGAGGACATCGAGCAGCGCCTCGACCGCGCCCGCGACCTGGTCGACGACAAACCAGGCACCGCGGTCAGTATCACCACGCTGGCGCTGGCGGATCTGGACGAGCTCTCCTATGCCCGGCTCGATGCCACGAGGAGCGTCTGAAACGTGCTGGTATTCGCCATCTCCGACAAGGGCGGCACCGGACGCTCGGTCACCAGCGTCAACCTGGCCTACCGGCTGACGCTGAAGGGCAAGAACGTCGCCTACGCCGACTTCGACTTCGGCTCGCCCACCTCCGGCGCGCTGTTCGAGATCGGTGGCATGGAACGGGGGCTGCGTGGCGGTGGCGGCCTGCACAGCTATCTGCTCGACGGCACCGGGGTCGCCAGGCAGTTCAACGTCCGCGAGGTGACCGATCGGCTCGACCTGCGCAGGCGCTCACCGCGCGACGGCAAGCTGGTGCTGTTGCCCGGCGACGAGGGCGGCGGCGAATTCGCCTTCATCGACGACGCGATGGTGCAGCGCTGCGCCGACCTGCTGACCGCGCTGGAGAGCGAATTCCGCGTGGTCATAGTGGATCTGAGCGCGGGCCGGTCGGTGGCGGCGCAGCTGGTGCTCAAGGCCACCGCGCTGCCGGAACTGAGCGCGACGACGGTGCGGTGGCTGGTCTACCACCGATGGACCCGCCAGCACATCGTGGCCGCCCACAACCTCGTGCACGGTCCGCACGGGTTGTTGCAGACCGGCGCCGGATTCGGTCACGACGAGGCACGGTTGCAGTCCTCGATCCGCTATGTGCGCACCGCCGTGGGTGATCCGAACCGGCGGGTCGACGACCAGGAACCCGCGCAGGCCACCTGGGTGCAGGAGCAGAACCGCGCCCTGCGCGAACTCGCCAATCGCTATCATCTCGGTTCGAGCGTGATGCTGGGCATGACGCCGATCGAACCGGTATTGCTCTGGCGCGAGCAGATCATCCTGGACCGGGATGTCGTCACCAAGATCGCACAGGCCGAAACCGCGCAGGCTTTCGGCGAATTGGCCAGGCGCGTCGACGACAGCGCCTCGTGGGAACGGGTCTGATCCATCACCAGTCGAGGAAGGGCGCGGGCCGGTGAGCCGCACGACGGGCTATAGCGAGGCGACCGAGGACACGAGGGTCGAGAATGTGGCGTTGTCGCATGTCTCCATCGAGGTCGGCCACTTCTACATGGATCACCTCCTCAACGGCGAGGACCGCATCCGCGCCCAGTTCGAGGAGGTGGGCGCGGTGGTCGAGGGGCTGACGGTCGCCGCGCGCCGCCGGTTCGGCCCCGCCGCGAGGATCAGCACCTGTTTCCTGATCGACGACTACTTCCGGCCCGACCCCGAGCCGGGACCGATCCTGGACCGGCTGCTGGCTGTCGCGGGCGAGTGCGGCGTCACCATCGACTATCTGGCGCGCGAGGCGGCCTGCTGGGAGATGCCGATCTGCCGTGACGGCCGGGTGAGCGAGGAGCGGGTGCCGCTGGCCGAACTGGTGGCCGCGCGCATCGTCGCCGAGCCACCGCGCAACAGCAACGGCGGCAGGCCGCCGACCAGCGAATCGGGCTGGTTGTGCAACGGCACCCGCGCTTCCGACAGCGGACCGGCCCAGGCCATGCACCACACGCCGTACGTGCCCGCCGAGGAACTCGGCAAGCGCAACCACTCGATATTCCTCGACGTGGAGATGTGGAGCAGGCAGGTCGAGCAGGTCGACGGGATCACCGCCGCCACGACGAAGTGGTCGTGCCCGTTCCTGGCCGCGGTGTGGCAGTTGTTGCGGCTCGGCATGATTCGTGATCTCGGGGCCGCGGTGGTGCGCCCGCAGCGCTGGCGGCCCGGGGTGGACGTGTGGCCGCAGCGGTTCCGCGAGATGCCTGGTGTCGTGCAGCTGACCGCCGATCCCGCGCCGTTCGCCGCCTACCGCTCGCTGTCGGTGCTGCCGCACCGCTATCTGGGCATCGAGCACGCGGTGAAGGTCATCCTCGATCATGTCGAGGTCGACGGCGAGATCGTCGACCAGATCGTCGGGCGCGGGCAGGCCGAGCGCGTCGAGGTGCCGCGTTCGGTCACCGAGCGCATCTCCCACCATCTGCTGTACGGCTCGTGAGAGCGGTCGGCGGCCCCATGACCCAGCCACCCGGCTCCGCGGCGCGAGACGCCGAGCCGCTGATCGTGCTCGGCGAGGTGCGCAGTTGCCTGCTGCCCACCTCCACCGCGTTGAGCAGGCCGATGGTGCAGGACCTGCTGACCCTGGTCCCCGGCAGGCGCGTGCCCGCGAGGGACCGCCCGATCCCGATCGCGCAGTCGGCGACCACGGCGGTGGGTGTGGACTGTGATCTGGCGATCGAGCGCGGCAACGGCCGCGATCCGCGCGCCATCGGCACCGTGGCGGTGCAGGCAGTGGTGGTGGGCGGGCGCATCCTGCAGAGTTCCGCACGCACCGAGGTGGTCGTCGCCCAGCAGAAGCGCCGTCGTGAGTGGTCGCATTATCTGAGCCGGGTCGGGATGGTCGAGGTGGTGACGCGGACCGCCCCGGATATCGCGCATCGGCTGGCCGAGGGATACCTGGCCGGGGAGACGCCGGCGCACACCCTCGATCTGGCTTCGATCTGCGAGCGTCTGCTGGCCAGGGTGCGCCGCGACACCAGGCTCGACCGCAGACCGCCCCTGCTGGCCCCACCGACCCGGCTGCGCTGGATCGCGCGGGTCGGTGAGGTCGACGAGCCGCGGTTGGCCATGCACCTGGTGAACGACACCGTCCGCACCGCCCGCGTGCTCGTTCCCGACGCGGCACTGCTGCCCGAGGTCCGGCGGTTCTGCGAGGATCTGGCGGTGCACGACTGGCTGCTGACCACGACCGCGGCGGCGGTGCAGGAGTCGGACCGCTTCCCCTCCGGCAGCGCGGAATCGGTGGAGGCGCTGACCCCGGTGTTGACCGAGTTGGCCCATCTGTGGATGCCGGGAGCCCACCTGGGCGAGCCGGTGCGCTCGCTGTGGGCGCAGTTGCAGCGGGAGCCGGGCTTCACGAACCAGTGGAACGCCTACATCGGCCACATCCGCGACCGCACCAGCGTGGCGATGCTGCACGCGCTGCGCGCGAGCCGGGTCGGCACCACCGAGTGGTGAGCACTCTAGATGCGGAACCAGCGCCGGACCAGCAGGGCGAAGAACACCGAGGTCGAGACGATGCCCGCATAGGCCTCGGTGACCAGCAGGGGCTTGGTCGCTGCGTCGTCGCCTCCCGGCACATCGTCGAGCCCGGCCGGATCCAGGTAGTTGGTCAGGCACAGGTGGATCGCGTCGCCGACGGAGATGGAGGTCACGAGGGTGATGGCGACGCTGAACAGCGCCAGCTGGGCCACCATCCACAGCAGCAGGCGGAACGGCCGGTAGCCGTAGCCGCAGGTGGCCGCCGAGATCCAGCGGCCGACGCGCTTGCGCGCCGGCCACAGCGCGGCGGTCTCGGCTCGCGCCTTGGCCAGCCCGCACCGGTCTTCGGCGTCGTCGTCCTCGTTGTCGCGATGCAGATTCATCGCGCGCGACCAGGCCAGCGCGGCATGGGCGGGCAGGCCCGCCCGGCGCAGCAGCGGGCCGAGCTCCTCGTAGACATCGGCCAGCAGGGTGCGCTGGGTGCGGCTCAACCGAAGCGGACCGCGGAATTCGACATCGGCGGCCATCAGCGCGAGCAGGGCGCGCGTCGGCGTGCCGTCGTCGGCCGCCGCGTGTGCGGTCGCCTCCGTCGTGTGGCCCGGCCGGTGGGACGGTGGCCGCGGCCCGGCGAGGAGTCCGTAGAGATGGCGGAAGACGAGGCTGTCGCCGCGGCGGCGGCTGCTGGGCGGGTCGTATTTGGCGAGGATGCCCTCGATGTGCAGGTTGAATTCGTCGAGCAGCCCGGTCTCGGCATCGGGCCCGCGACCGCGGCGCGCGGTGGCCAGCAGTGCGCGCACCTCGTCGGCGTAGGCGGCCCCGTGCCTGCCGATCCGGTCTGTCATGGAGGCGACGAACGACGAGATCTCCGGCTGTTCGGCATGCACACTCATACGCCTCCCCCTGGCGGTGTTGCTCGTGAAATCCACCATATCAAGACAATTCGGTCACCAACTCGGACGTGGACGCTTGATCCAGCGATCCTCGGTGGGGTCGATGACCGGTCTGCCCGGCCGTTCGATCGGCAGCGCCATCACCTCGCGGCCCTCGCCGGTGCCGAAATAGTCGTCCTCGTAACCGATTCGGACGAAGCCGGCCTTCTCGTACAGTCCGACCGCCACGTGGTTGTCCGAACGCACTGTCAGGCAGACGGATTCGACGCGATGCGCGCGGCAGGTGCGGATCGTCCGCTCCAGCAGGGCGCGGGCGAGGCCGCGTCCGCGCGCCTCGGGATGCACGGCCAGACCGAGCATCCAGCCGCGCGTGCGGCCGATGCCGAGCAGTGCGTAGCCACCCACCCGCCGATCGGTCTCTGCCACCGACCACAACGCGCCGTGCAGGTCGTACAACTGGCGCAACATGGGATACGGCCAGGCCAGCTCGCGGAACTCGACGCGTTCCAGCTCGCAGATCTCGGACAGGTCCGCCCTGGTGGCGCCGCGCAGGATCGGCTGCTGATCGGTCTCGATGTCGGTTCGCCCCACCACTCGCCCCCGCTGTCGTTCGTAAGTGCAGCGTACGGGTTCGGCGTCCGCCGGTGTTCGTGAACGATCGAGCGAATACGACGATGCCGCACCGGAATTCCGGTGCGGCATCGGTTCGGACGATGAATTTACGGCGTGGACGGAACTTGCTCAGGGACTGTTCAGCGGCATCACACCTGCGCGTAGGCCAGCGAGGACACCCGGGAGATCGCGAAGGACGACCGCAGGTAGAAGAACCAGGTGACGCCCGCCATGACGAGGAAGGCGGCGGCGTATGCCCAGAAGGCCGGGTTCATGCTGCCGAAGTTGATGTTGGACAGGCGCAGCGCCTGCTGGAGCAGGTAGCCGCCGGAGGCGCCGATCGCGCCGATGACGCCGATCGCCGCGCCCGCCTGACGCTTGGCCGAGGCCGCCGCCTCGGTCAGGTCGAGGCCGTGCTCGGAGGCGTACTTCTTCGACTCGGCGTTGAAGATGGACGGGATCATGCGGTAGGTCGAGCCGTTGCCGATGCCGGTCAGGATGAACAGGGCGAGGAAGGCGATCAGGTACAGCGGGAAGCTGCCCAGTTCCAGGGCCGCCACGATCGCGGCGACGGCCACCGCCATGCCGGTGAAGACGGCGACGGTGATCTTGGCGCCGCCGAGGCGGTCGGAGATCCAGCCGCCGAAGGGGCGGCTGAAGGAGCCGACGAAGGCGCCGAGGAAGGCCAGGTTGCCCAGGGTGGTGATCCAGCCGATCTGCGCCAGCTCGGGGAAGTTGGCCTTGATCAGGGTCGGGAAGGCGAAGGAGAAGCCGATGAACGAACCGAAGGTGCCGATGTAGAGGAACGACATGATCCAGGTGTGGCGGTTGGTCAGCGCCAGCTTGTAGGACTTGCCGTCGGACTTGGCGGTGGTGATCGAGTCCATGTAGCGCAGCGCGCCGACGGTGGCGATGACGATGAACGGCACCCACACCAGCACCGAGAGGGTGATGCCGAAGCGGTAGCCCGCCGCGTCCTTCGCGGTCAGGTGCGTGCCGAGGGTGATCAGCAGCGGCAGGATCAGCTGGGTCTGCGCCACGCCGAGGTTGCCGCCCGCGGCGTTGATGCCGAGCGCGGCGCCTTTCTTGCCCTCCGGGTAGAAGAACGAGATGTTGGCCATCGACGAGGAGAAGTTGCCGCCGCCGAAGCCCGCGAGTGCGGCCAGCAGCATGAACACCCACATCGGGGTGCCGGGCTGGTTGACGAACCAGGCCAGGCCGAGGGTGGGGATCAGCAGCATCGCGGCGCTGAAGGCGGTGAAGGCGCGACCGCCGAAGCGCGGGATGGCGAAGGTGTACGGAATGCGCAGTGCCGCACCGACGAGGGTGGGGGTCGAGGTCAGCAGCAGGGCGTTGCTGACCGCGGTCGGGTTGCCCTGGCCGAGGCCCTCGAGGAAGGAGAAGCCGGCCGCGCCCATGCTGGTGACCACGGTGCCCCAGATGACCCAGACACTGAAGCCCAGGTTCTCGGCGAAGACTGAGAAGCTCAGATTCTTTATGTCTGTGAGTATTACGCCGGATT
>NZ_JARWRU010000839.1 GCF_029867845.1 Nocardia farcinica
TCTAACAGAATTGTGCAAACCCCGCCCCGCCTGGTGCTAGTGTCGTTCCTGCGCCACCCCTCCTTATCTGGGGCGGGGGCGGCGCTCCGGGGCCACCCCCCGCGCCGCGGCCCACCCCGTTCGCAGAACAGTGATTACCCCGTTATTGGTCTGTGATAAAAGTCACCGGAATGCAGGACTCGCCCCGCGCGCGAAATTGCTCACCATGATCTCCGCGCGGTGCCCCTATCGGCGGTTACGGCCCCGCGGCCGTCGCCCGGCCCGGAATCTGCCCGGCCGACGTACCAGCGGGTAGTCCGAATTCGCGGCAAAAGCCGTGGTTGACGGATCGGAACAGCCCTGGGCACAATCGCCCGAGATCGTTCCACCGGGGGGCGGAGGTACCCGCAATGCGCACGAAAACCGATATCCGCTTCACGGTCGACGCCGGACCAGAGCACGTGCTCGATGTCGTGGCGGCGATCGAAATGCTCCCGGAATGGTCGATGTACAGCGACGCCAGGGTGGCCACGCGACATCAGGACGGCAGGCCGCACCGGGTGTACGTCACAGCCGACGTGCTCGGCAGCTCCGATCTCCAGGTCCTGGAATACGAGTGGACCGACGACCGCGCCTCCTGGCAGGTGGTCGACTCCTCGCGCGGCATCGGCGGCGGCGGCTGGTTCCAGGTGGCCGCGAATTCCGAGGGCGGCAGCGAGGTCTGGTACCACATGGAATTGTCTTCGCGCATTCCGCTGCCCGGCCTGCTGATGAAGCGCACCGTGCAGCGCTGGCACGAAACCGCGGCGCAGAATTTCGCCGAATTCGCCGAGAGCTTCCCGGAATCGGAGAGCTACCACCGGATATAGCGAGAACACATCACCGCATCGAGGTGTCCTCGCATTCCCCCGGCTCGCAATTGCCGAGGGTGTGCCGTGCCGTCTGATGATGGTCGGTGATGCCGTACGCCGAGGGTGGCACCCGCACGCCCTCCTGGACCGCGGTGCGGATCTGATCGACGTTCTCCCTGATCATGTCCGAGACCAGCTCGTCGGTGCGCGGATCGGCCAGCACCTGGAAGACGATGCGGAAGGTGGTGTCGGCGACCAACCGGATGATCTCGTCGTGGAACGGGATGTAGCGGACCCGGCCCACCTGCGGATCGTTCTTGATCAGCTCGACGATCATGTCGTCCATCTCCGCGCGGTTCTCCTCCAGCGCGGCGGCGATGTTGCGGGTGTAGTGGCCGGTACGCAACACGTGCGCCACCTCGTCGAGCACCGCGATGGTCATCGGACGCTTGATGACATCGACGATGGTGCGCACGAACCGCCCGACCACCGCCGCGGTCACCCGGTCGCCGAAGGCACGGTCGGCGACCCTGGCCAGGCGCACCAGGATCACCACGACGCGCAGCAACCGGAAACCACGGAAGACCGGGCTGGTCACCGGGACCATGCCGAGCACCTCGTACCAGTAGACCAGCGGATAGGTCCACGGCCAGCCAGCGCGGTGCCAACGCCACAGGAACTCGAGCGCGAAGACACCGCAGATCGCGTAGTCCACGACCACCACGACCCGGTAGGTCTCGGGCGCGACGTCGAAGAAGCTGATCCACACGATCAGCGCCACCGACACCACGGCCAGCCCCAGCATCGCGAAATCGGTCGCCAGCGCGGGCGGCTTACGCGGGTACTCCGCCGGCTCCGGCTCCGCCCCGGCCTCGTAGCCCCCGCTGGCCGTGCTCGATACCACGTTGTTCCCTTCGACGCCGGTCCCCGATCGAGGGTAACCGGCCGACTGTGCCGGAAACGGGCGAACCGTACCGACCGGAAGCGCTTTCACCCCCGCTTCCGGTCGGGACGGTTCAGCGGCCGTCCCGCAGGATGGTTTCCATATTGCGTTCGGCGAGCGCGGTGATGGTCAGCGTCGGATTCACCGTCGCGGTGCTGCCGGGGATCATCGCGCCGTCCACCACATACAGGCCGGGGTAGCCGTTGACCCGCCCGAACTCGTCGGTGGCCCGGCCGAGCACCGCGCCGCCCAGCGGATGCGCGGTGAACAGGCCGTTGGCGTCGTAGCCGAGCGAGCGGAAGCCGAGCAGCGCGCCGGACTCGGCGGCGATGCGCTCGTCCACACAACGCGCGGTCTCCACCACCCGTTCCCGGTCGGCCTCGTTCCACCGCAGTCCCACCGAGTCGGTGGCCGAGTCGTAGCGGAAGGAGGTGCGGGCATCGTCGAAGACCATGCCGAGCGAGGCGATGGCGCCGGTCTCCACCGGGATGCCGGGGATGTACCAGTTCTCCAGGGTCAGCGGCGCGACGGAGTCGTCATGGATGCGGCTGGCGCTCGGCACGCCCTGGCCGAAGCCGTCCAGGCTGCTCGCGCCTCTGGCCAGCACCACGTCGCCGTTGGTGCCCCAGCCCTCGCCGATGTGCTCG
Organism: Nocardia farcinica; assembly: GCF_029867845.1. GTDB lineage: Bacteria > Actinomycetota > Actinomycetes > Mycobacteriales > Mycobacteriaceae > Nocardia > Nocardia farcinica_A. The sequence continues at coordinate 2,421 of NZ_JARWRU010000839.1, forward strand.
TCCAGATCGGGCAGCGCGCCGGTGGCCCGCGCCCGCACCAGCAGCTCGGAAGTGCCGATGGAGCCGGCGCCCAGGAAGAGCTTGTCGCAGGTGAGGGTGCGGGTGGCGAGTTCGGCGCCGGTCGGGTCGAGGACGGTGACGGTGACCGCGTAGCGGCCGTCGCGCTCGCGGGCGATGGCGTCGACCCGGTGGCCGGGGTGGACGCTCGCCTTTCCGGTCTCCTCGGCGTAGCGCAGATAGTTCTTGTTCAGGTCGAACTTGGCGCCGTTGGAGTTGCCGAGGTTGCTGCGCGCGACCGTGGCCGACGGCCGCACCGCGCCCGCCAGTTCGGCGCGCACGATGTCCCAGTCGAAGACGGAGTCGCTGGGCACCGGCTCGTAGCCCGCCGCCCGCACCTGCTGGTCCCAGGCGCGCGAGTGCGCGAACGGCGCGGACTGGTAGACATCGGCGGGCATCGGGTCCAGCCGCAGCATCTGCCTGACCCGCGGGAAGTAGACCTGCTCCAGTTCGTCGTAGTTCACCGTGCGGCCGAAGACCGCCTCGAACAGCGGGCGCGGCGGGGCGATCATCACGCCGCTGAAGATCACCGAGCCGCCGCCCACCGCCGCCGCGCGCCAGACGTCGATGCCCGGATATTCGGTGCAGTCGAGCACGCCGCCGAAGGAGGCGAAGTGCATGGGCACCTTGGTGACGCCGGTGAAGCTGGTGCGATGCCAGAAGCCGCGGCCGTCGGGCAGGTCGTCGCCGGTGAAGATCTCCCGCCACGGGTCGTTGGGCCAGCGGGAGCCGCGTTCGAGCACGGTGGTCCGCACCCCGGCCCGCGCCAGGCGCAGCGCGGCCACCGAGGCCCCGAAACCGGAGCCGATGACGATGGCGGTGGAGTGCTCAGGAGGTTCGGGCAGCGGCCGGAAGATCTCCGGCACCCATTCGCGGAACAGGTCGTACCAGAACGGTGCTGCGGCGGCAGGTCGCGCTCCCGGGAAGGAACTCGCTCCGGCGAACAATGCCGCGACACCGGCCGCCTTGAACAGGGCGCGTCTGCGCACCAGGCCACCTCCAAAGATCACGCATGGCGGAGGCAGGATAGCGCGCTGCATGGCGGCGCGGAACCGGGCAAATCTTGGGTGTGACCTGCGGCTCAGTAGCTGAAAGGAAGCTGTGTCGTCGAGCAGGTCGCGCCGGGCGCGGGCAACCGCAGGTCGATCAGATAGCGCTCGCGCAGGTTGCGGACACAGTCGCCCGCCGGTTGATGACCGTAGCCGTCGGCCACCACCACCAGCCGGGCGTTGACCAGTTCCTGCTGCGCCCGCTCGGCCGCGGAAAGCGGTGTGGCGGGATCGAATTCGTTGTTGACCAGCAGTGCCGGCTTGTCCGAGACCAGGGTCCACGGACTCACCCCGCGGCGCGGGTCGTCGGCCGCGACCGGCCATGCGCCACAGGGTTGCCGGGCGTACAGCCAGAAGTCGCCGAAGGGGGGTGTGCTCTTGGTCGTCCGTACCGCCAGTTCGGGCCACAGATCGGGGTTGCGGGGCAGTGCGGTGTCGGCACAGGTGATCGCGATGAAGGAGTCGAGGAAGGCCGGATCGGCGACGTCGACGGCCAGCGCGCGGCGCGCGGTCTCCGGGTCGCCCGCCGGGCCGCGCTCCAGTTCGGCGAGCAGGCCCGCCAGCGCGGGCCAGCCCCGGCGGGCGTCGTAGAGCAGCAGCGTGGTGGCCCGCAACGCCTGGGAGTGGTCGACGCTCACCGGTTCGGGCCGCCCGTCCCCGGCCTCGCCGACCACGATCGGGCCTTCGGTCAGCCGCTCGAACAGGGCGGTGACGCGCTCGCGCATGCGGTCGGCGTCCTCGTCCGGGACCGGCGTCGCCGCGGTCGGGGTGAGGCGCACGCCCCCGGCGCCGCCCGCCTTGCCCTCTTCCGGCCGGTCGTTCCGGCCACCGTCGTTCTCCTCGGCACCGTTATCATAGGCAACGCACTCATCGGCAACCCGCACAACGGCACCCATCTCATCGGCACCGGTCTGG
>NZ_JARWRU010000840.1 GCF_029867845.1 Nocardia farcinica
GTTCAACCACCGCCGCCTCTACCGGTACTGCGGTGACATCCCACCAGCGGAAATGGAGGCCGCCCACTACGCTCAACAACCAGCCCAGCCAACGGCGGGGCTGTCACACCGATAGGTCTCCGGACTCACCGGGGCGATTCACCCCGCCCGGATGCTTCGCCCGAAACGCTTCGGGGTCCAGGCCCGCGAACGCCGGGTCGTTCACCAGAGTCACGTAGGCCAGGAACCCCTCTCTGCTCGGGGTCATGATCTCCCGCACCAGAGACCGCCATGCGTGGTCGTCACCGAACCAGGTGCGGACAAGGATCGATCGCTTCGGGAGTTCCGCCATTCCCGAACGATAGAGACAAGGCCCGACACAGCGCAGTCCCCAATTCTTGGGCAGCTGACCGAATCGGCAGCCTCCTCCATGACCTGTGCCGACATCGGCAGCCAAGGCGCACTGTTCGACAGACCGGTCCCGCTAACAGCAACTCGTCGCCCGGCCGGGACAGGTCCAGTCGTTCCACGGTCTGCAGTGGGATGTTGATGGTGCGAATTCCTCGGCTGGACCTGGGCTTGCCGAGCTTCAGGCGGTCGCCGCCGTCCTTCCATGCCTTGTTGATGCGCACCGCGCCGGTGACGGGGTTGACGTCCGGACCTGCAGCTCGCCGATCTTCCCGGGGCGGGCCATCGGGACGAGGCCGAACCCGGCCTGGGTGCCCCACCGCTGCCCGAGCAGTTGCTCGAACAGTTCCCATTCGTCGTTGTCGAAGATCTCGATCTCGGTGTCGTCGTGACGCGGCAGCCGTATCCCCGCGCACGGGTTGAACGGCAGCAGTGGTGCCGGGCGCTGTTCGACGGCCGCGTCGAGGCCGATCCGGTCGATCAGATCGGCCCACCACTGGGCCTGGGCGTAACCGAAGGATTCCGAGGACATCCGCCGGACGCGGTCGAGGTCGTAGTAGTGGAAAGGAACCTGCCACCGGACGGTCCCGTCTTTACGAGGCCACGGGCGAGATGTGGGTATGCGCAACTCCTGTCGTGTCGAAACGGCGACACGATGAGTCCAAAAAGCGGCGGTGGTGGCCGAAACGAGTAAAGGTCCGGCTCGAAAGCCGGACCTTTACTCGTTCGAGTGGAGCTAAGGGGACTCGAACCCCTGACTCCACACCGAGGCAATGCCAGGTCAGCGATCTGGGCGGGGCTCTCACCGCAGGTCAACAGCCGTTTCACGACCGTTCGTGCCATTTCAGGACCAAAGCTAACCTCCGTGTGGTGACGGCGTCAACGCCGCAGGTCATCAGCATGCGTCTTTCGACGGTGGTGACGGCGTCACCACCACCGAGACCAATCGCTGGATTGGCACCTCGACGTGAGATTCTCATTGGACGTCGCCGCCCGGCGCGGGGATGCCGAGCAGTGTGATCCGCCAACGCTTGAGTGTGTTGAGATTCTCGCCGGACGTCGCCGCCAGGCGCGGGGAAGAGGATTTATCCTCGGTTGCCGGGATCGGGGGCGTTGAGATTCTCGCCGGACGTCGCCGCCAGGCGCGGGGCTCGATGAACTGGCATTATGCGGAGACCACCTTCTCCCGGAGCGCGGCATTACGTTCCAGCAGAAGCAATGTAGATGGGCCGGTTGGCGACCTGCCCATCGCGGATCTTGGCTCTGGCGCACTTTTCGTGAGGGAGGTTCAGGTCATCTGGAGCAGCGTTCGTTTGCGGAGAAAGTCGAGCTTTGCCCGTCCGAACATCTGGCGTTTGAGCATCTTGATGCGGTTGACCTGGCCTTCAATCGGGCCGGAACTGTAGGGCAGTGTCAGGCCGTTGCGAACAGCGTCGATGTCGCGGCGGAGGTTGCGGGCAAAGGAGGCCAGTGCTGGCAACGAAGGAGGCCAGTGCTGGCAACGAGTCCTTCTCCACGGTGTCGATCCAGGGGCCGAGGCGGTGTCCTTCGAGCCTGGTCATCATGATCGCGAAGTCGGCGACATGGTTTGCCAGCCGGTCGAGGTCTTTGCTTCGTTTCCGGAGTCGGTGCAGGCTGGCGGTGTCATCGTCGGCAAGGTTGTCGGGGGCGGTCATGATCCAGCGTGTCATATTGCGGATCGATGGTGGCTTTGGCGCAGTGACAGCGATTTGACCTGTTCCGGTGCGGAATCGGCGGAGATATCGCTGGACTTGCTGCTCGGTGCCGGGGTAGCCCTGTTCGGCGATCTCGCGGGTGAGCTGGGCCGCGTTGCGGATGCCGTCGTTCCAGCGTTGGTGCAAGTGTTCGCGGTAACCGTCGAGGATGCTCGACCGCTGCTGGTTCTTGGCGATCAACGGGTCGACCGTCGCAGCGTTGGCGAACTTCCGCACCGTCGCAGGATGCAAGTCCAGCTCACGGCCGACGGGGGCCTTGCTGAGGCCCTGCCGCAGCAGCTGGTGGACCGCCGCGTGATGCTCCCGGAAGCGTCTGACGACCTTCAGCTCGACGTGGTCGATGACCGGTGGTGGCTGGCTGGAACACTGGGAGTTGTTCTCCGCTGCCAGGTCGGCGGCGAGATCACGGCGAATGGTCGAGAGGTCCTTCTCGACAGCTTGGCCGATGTTCTGCCATAGGTGGAACCGGTCAGCGACCTGTAGGGCATCCGGGGCGCCCTGCCGGGCGCCTTCGGCATAACCACCAGCTCGGTCGCGGCAGATGATTCGAGGCAGCGGGCGGCTGCAAAGCCAGTTGGACAGAGCGTCGCCGTCGCGGCCGTCGATCAGGTCGACCGGACGTCGCGTCTCGAGATCAATCAAGACGGTCCCATATCGGTGTCCTCGACGGATGGCGAAATCGTCGACACCGAGACGACGATGGGAACGGCCGGTGGGTCCGGCAGCCGACGGACCAGGCGAATCAATGTGTCTCTACTGGTCGACAACCCCAAGCGGTGTGCCAGCCGAGCACCGGCTCGACCGGCCATTTCCACTCCGATCGTGGCCAGCATCGACGTGGACGGGCTGGTCCGCCGTGACCATTTCGCCGTCAAGCCTGCAACCTGTTCAGCAAGAGTCTGCGCCGGACAGCCGTTGTTCATGCAGAAGAAGCGCCGTACCACCAGCCGCAAGACCACCGGGCGTCCGGCGATAGCAGCGTCGGCCAGCCGCCGCTGATAGCGGGAGTGCACATGCGCGGAACCGGATCCGCACCTCGGACAGCGAGCCACCACCGCGCCGACCGCAGTTTCGACGACTACCGCTTCGCCTGCAACGTGAATGTCACCGACCACCAGATCGCGCAAGTGTGGCAACAACTTTCGAACAAGATCATCTGAACACGTCTGCCATCATTACCATTCGAATCGGCGACCCATGGAGTCCTGGCACCGATCCGGATCACGAAGAGTGCGCCAGAGCCCGGATCTTCACATGGATGCAGTCGATGAATACGACCGGATACACGCTGTCCAGGGGCCGGTTCTGCCATTCGGCCATGCCATCGAGCACCCGGTCGGTGATGGTCGAGATGGTCTGTTTGGACACCTCGGCGCCATAGACCTCGGCCAGGTGCGCGGAGATCTCACCGGTGGTCAGCCCCTTGGCCGACAGCGAGATCACCATGTCTTCGATCCCGGTCAGGCGACGCTGGCGTTTGGCAACCAGCTTCGGCTCGAACTCCCCGTCCCGATCACGGGCACCGCGATCTGGACCGGCCCGGCCTCGGTCAACACGGTCACCCGTTTCCCGTTGCGGGAATTGCCGCCGTCACGGCCGGCCGGATCGTTCTTGGCATAGCCGAGGTGGTCGTCCATCTCACCCTCGAGCGCGGACTCGACCACCAGCTTGGTCAACCTCGCCAGCAGGCCACCCTCATCGGTCAACTGCAGGCCCTCAGCCCGCGCCTGGGCCACCAGCGCCTGCAACTGACGATCATCGAATCCTTCACTCGCCGAACCACTGTCGGCGTTGTTCTCCATCACATCGGTCATCGTGGTGCATCTCCGTTCAGAGTTACACCGTTGTTCTTACAGTCTCCGCCGCCTCGACCTGGACGAGCGGGCGACCGCGCTATACGCGGCGGTCGATCGGCTGACCGAGACCGTGAGCGGATCCTCCGACGATCGGATCGGTTTGTACGAACCGCCCCAGGACCGAGAGGTAAGTGCGTGCCCCCATATCCAAGGCTTGTTGGGAGCCGACATGTTCGACCGGGACGGTGTGCTGTCCGAGCCAACCGAAGTCCATCCAGCCCTCAGCAGTGGCCGGGATCGGGATGTCACCGATGATCCCGGTCACGGGGTCGATGTTCTGCCCGTATGGGTCGTACAAATGCGGCGTGCCGGTCCGGACACCGGAATCGTTTGCAGTGCACAAGATGCTGCCGTGAACATTCGGATACGCCCAACTGGCCGAGGTACCCTGGGTGTAGTTCTTGGTCAGCAGAACCCCGCCGGGCAGCTTCAGCAGTCGCTTCGGTGAAAGCGACCGAATGGATGGTCAGAGGTGGCCCTGACACCCATGAACTGGTCAGTTCAACGTATAGAGAGTTTGTGCGGTTGCGGCGTAGGCGGTGTCGAAATCGACCGCCAGGACTGCTTCGACGGGGCCGATAACGGTATGGGGTTCCCATGTCTGGCCGGTGCGGCTGCGCCACGCGGTGCCGGTGGTGTCGATGCCCCACAATGAGCCGTCTGTCCCGGCGGATAGCAGTACCAGCTGTGGGGCGTCGGGAGCAGGGGTGAGGGTCCGTCCCGCGTCGGTGCTGCGTTGCAGGCCGTCGGCGGTCGCGGCCCATACACCGGTTGCGGTGACGGCGAGGGCGGTTGCGGTCACCGTGGGTCCGTTCTTCCAGGTGGTGCCGGTGTCGGTGGAGGTGAGCAGGCCGGTGAGACCGTCGGATCCGATCAGGAAGTCGCCATGGGTGGCCAATGCGTGGAAGTCCACTTCTCCGGTCAGGGCTTTCGGTGTCCAGGTGTGGCCGCCGTCGGTGCTTTCGATCAGTCCCAAGGGGTTGGCTGCCGAGCTCGATGGGCCCGGATGTCCGGAGGCGAACAGATGGTTGGTGCCCGGGCGCCCGGTCAGTCCCATGAAGTCGTCGTCGGAGTCGCCGACTCGGGCGGTGCGCCCGTCTGCGGCGAGAGCGAAGAGGCCGGTGTGGGTACCGGCCAGCACTGTGTTGTCGGCGGTGAGGTGCAGGCCATGGACATGGTCGAGCGCGGGCGTCAACCCAACGCCGGGGACTGGCGACGGTGCCGTCGGAACCGTTGTGGAGGCGGGTTGTCCGGTGGTGGTGCAGCCGGTGAGCACGGCCAGGGTGGCGAGTGGAACGAGGGCACGTGCCCACGGGCTCGCGGGTGATCTCCGCATGAGGTAAGGCTCGTTTCGGGGCGGGTCGCGTGTGTTCGGGTCAGGTGCGGGTGAGTTCGGCGGGGTCGAGGTCCAGGCGGCGTAGCAGTTGGGCGTTGAGCGCGACGACGATGGTGGACACCGACATCAGCACCGCGGCGACGGCGGGTGAGATCGCGACGCCGGCGAAGGCCGCCACACCGGCGGCCAGCGGTACGGCGATGACGTTGTAGCCGGTGGCCCAGAGCAGGTTCTGCCACATTTTCCGGTAACTGGCGTGGGACAGTTCGATGATCGACAGCACCGCGCGGGGGTCGTTCGCGGCGAGTACCACTCCGGCGGATTCGATGGCGACGTCGGTGCCGGCGCCGATCGCGACGCCGACGTCGGCGCGGGCCAGGGCGGGGGCGTCGTTGACACCGTCGCCGACCATCGCCACTGTGTGGCCGCGGCGCTGTAGTTCGGTGACCTCGGCGTCTTTGTGTTCGGGTAGTACTTCGGCGAACACTTCGTCGATGCCGAGGTCGGCGGCGACGGCGTCGGCGACTTGGCGGGCGTCGCCGGTGATCATCGCGACTTTCACCCCGCGGGCGTGCAAAGCGTCGACGGCTGCGCGGGATTCGTCGCGGACGGCGTCTTCGAGGGCGACCGCGCCCAGTACCCGGTCACCGTGGGCGAGGTGCAGCACCGAGGCGCCGCGTCGCACCCACGCACGGGTGACGGCGGTGATGTCCTCGGGCACCGACAGCCGCAGATCGCCGAGCATGGCCGGGCCGCCGACGGACACTTCGGTGCGGTCGAGGAGGGCGCGCACCCCACGACCGGGCAGGGACCGGAAGTCGGTGGCAGTGAGCTGTTCGGTTGTGGGCACGCGGTGGTGGGCCGCGGCCACGATGGCCCGGGCGACGGGGTGTTCGCTGTCGGCTTCGACGGCCGCGGCCAGGGCGAGCACGTGTTCTTCGCTGGTGCCGGTGGTGGCGGTGACCCCGGTGAGCCGGTGCTGGCCCTGGGTCAAGGTGCCGGTTTTGTCGAACAGCACCACATCCACGGTGCGCATGCGTTCGAGTGCGAGCCGGTCTTTGACGAGTACGCCCGCTTTGGCGGCGCGCTCGGTGGAGATCGCGATGACCAGCGGGATCGCCAACCCCAGGGCATGGGGGCACGCGATGACAAGAACGGTGATGGTGCGCACCACGGCTTCGTCGAGATTGCCCAGTAGCGCCCAGATCGCGAAGGTGAGCACGCCGGTGGTAGCGGCGAAATAGAACAGGAAGGCCGCGGCTTTGTCCGCCAGCGCTTGCGCGCGTGAGGACGAGGCCTGGGCGTCGGCGACCATCCGCTGGATGCCGGCCAGAGCGGTGTCCTCGCCGACGGCGGTGATCCGCACCCGCACGGCACTGTCGGTGGCGACGGTGCCGGCGACCACGGTGTCACCGACATCGCGGGTGACGGTCTTGGACTCGCCGGTGATCATCGATTCGTCGACCTCGGCGCGGCCTTCGGTGACCGTGCCGTCGGCGGGCACCCGCGCCCCGGCCCGGACCAGCACCAGATCACCGAGGGACAACTGCGACAGCGGCACTTCTTCGGTGGCGCCGTCGTCGGTGATCTTGTCCGCGGTGTCGGGCAGCATTGCGGCCAGGGCATCGAGCGCGCTGGATGCCGAGCCCAGTGCACGCATCTCCAGCCAGTGCCCCAGCAGCATGATGACGATGAGCAGCGCCAGCTCCCACCAGAAGTCGAGCTCGAAACCGCCCAGGCCCAGAGTGGTGACCCAGGACGCGAGGAACGCGACGCTGATCGCCATCGCGATCAACAGCATCATCCCGGGCCGGCGAGACCGCAGCTCGGTCCAGCCGCCCGTGAGGAATGGCATCCCACCGTAGAGGAAGATCACGGTGCCCAGGACAGGGGGAATCCAGGAGACGCCCGAGAAGTCGGGCAGGTGGTAGCCGAGCAGTTCGGCGACCATGTGACTGAACCCGACGACCGGTACTGCCAGCAGCAAACTGATCCAGAACCGGCGTCGGAACATCTCCCCGTGAGCCCCGTGCCCGGCGTGGCGATCGTGGCCACCGCCCTGGGCGTGGCCTGCGTGTCCGGCGGGGGTGTCGTGGCCGACGTGGGCCAGGTGCTCACCGTGGCCGGCGTGCCGATCCTGCGGATCCGGTGGCGGGCTCTGCGTGGATATGCCGTGGTCGTGCTCGGCGGGATGCCGGTGCTCGGGATGCGACATCGAAGTCTCCTGGTTGTGGGCGATGAGAAGTCGAGCGAGCTCGGCCTAGAGGGTGGTCAGCAATTGGCGCATGGTGTCGATTTCCTGCTGCTGGGTGTCGACGATGGTGCGGGCCATCTGCACAGCGTCGGAGAACTGTCCGTCCTCGATTTCGGTTTGCGCCATATCGATCGCACCCTCGTGGTGGGCGATCATCTGGTTCATGAAAAGCCGGGCGGCCTCGGTGCCTTGTGCATCGGACAGGGCCTGCATGTCCTGCTCGCTCATCATTCCCTTCATGCCGCTCATCCCGGGCCCGGTCATTTGCGGCATGTCGTGTCCTGGCATATCGCCGGGCATCTGAGTGGGTTCGCCCCACTGACCGAGCCAGCCTTCGAGTTGGTCGATCTCCGGTCCTTGGGCGGCTTTGATCTGCTGGGCGAGGGCGGTCACCGGTTCGGGGATGTCCTGCTTGGCCAGCAGCATGTCGCTCATCTCGATGGCCTGGGTGTGATGCGGGATCATCATCTGCGCGAACATCACATCGGCCGCATTGTGGGCGGCGGTGTTCTCGGTGGCAGAGGGTGCGGCCGACAGTGTGGTGGTCGATGGTGTCGCGGTGGTGCCGGTGTCGGAGTCCCCGCATGCGGCCGCTGTGAACGCCACCGCGAGCGCCGTGGCACCGACAGCGAGGGTCTTCTTCGCATTCTTCATCAGTGGATCCCTTCCTCGAGAATGGCGACCGAACAGTTGGTCCGGCTGGCCGGGCTGTGACTGGCTTACGGCGGGTTTCGGGCTAGGTCCGGTAGGAGACGGTGGTCATCATTCCGGCTTCCTGGTGGTAGGCGTTGTGGCAGTGAAGGGCCCATTGTCCGGGGTTGTCGGTGTCGAATTCGATCTCGACGGTGCGCATCGGCCGGATCGTGACAGTGTCCTTACGGACCCCGCCGTCGACGAGGGCGAAGGTGTGGCCGTGCAGGTGCATCGGGTGGAACATGTCCGACATGTTGCGTAACCGCATCCGCACCCGTTGTCCTTCGCGCACCTCCAGCGGCAAAATGTCGGGATGGGCGCGGCCATTGAGGGTCCACCGATACGGCGACATGGTTCCGCCCATGTCGGCGCTGAGGTAGCGGTCGTTGTCCTTGGCCGTCAGGCGCACCTGTTCCTGCGGTGACAGGTCGGCGCCGAGCAGCACCTGCCGGTCGAGTTCGTCGGGGCGGGTTTGTGGCGGCAAAGTACCGGCGGCGGTACGCACGATGGCCAGTGCGTGCCCGTTTTTGCCTTCTGCCTGCGCGAACAGTGGGAACACGCCGTCGCCGAGGGTGACCAGCACGTCGAACCGTTCGCCCATGCCGATCAGCAGCGCTTCGGTGTCGCGGGGTGTGACGGGGAAGCCGTCTGTGTGGGTGACCCTCATCCGGTGACCGCCGAGGGCGACGCGGAAGGCGGTGTCGGCGCCGGCGTTGACGAACCGGATCCGTACGCGCTGCCGCGGTGTCGCGGTCCACACCATGGGATCCATGGGGACCCGGCCGTTGACCAGAAAGTGCGGGTAGGTGACGTCTCCGGCGACGCCGAGCAGTGGGGAGAGCATGGATTCCTCGCCCATATCCATGCCGCCCATGGAACCGTGGTCCATCCGGTCCATACCGGTGTCACCGGTCCCACCGGCGGTGGTGCTGCCGATGCCGAGCTGTTCGGCCACGTCGTCAGGGGTTCGGCCGGCGCCGTCGAGCCAATCGTCGAGTACCACGATCCAGTCGTGGTCGTAGTCGCCGGGCTCGCGTGGGTCGTCGATGACCAGGGCACCGTACAGGCCCCGATCGAGCTGAAGCCCGGAATGGGAATGGTAGAAGTACGTGCCCGGGTGTGGCGCGGTGAACTCGTAGGTGAACGCCGCACCGGCGGCAATCGGATCTTGGGTCAGCCCAGGCACGCCATCCATGTCATTGCTCAGCGCGATACCGTGCCAGTGCACGCTCGTCGGCACCGCCAGACGGTTGTCGACCTGCACCCGCAGCAGATCCCCGGCCCGCGCACGTATCAGCGGTCCGGGCAGGTTGTCGTCATAGCCCCAGGTCGAGACGATACGCCCGCCCAGATCCACCTCGACCGGGCGTGGTGTCAGGTGGGCGGAGACCACCTGCTGGCCGGGGAGCCGTCGTTGTTGTTCGAGGCGACGCACGATCGGCGACGACGCCGTCACGGGTGCGCCGCCCAGTGACCCCGACCCGGCGCAGGCCGCCATCACCCCGGCGCCGGCGAGTAACGATCCGACCATGAAGGACCGGCGGCTCAGCTCAGTCACCCACGTGGTCCTGCCGCGCGCTGGTCTCGGCTGCGCCGAATGACTGCGCCAGCATTTGCCGGCGTGCCAGGAATTCCTCCGTGTCGATGTCCCCGCGGGCGAAACGCGATTCGAGCAACCGCAGCGGATCGGGGTCGGCGGGACGCGCCGAGGTGCGGTCGGCGCCCAGCA
>NZ_JARWRU010000841.1 GCF_029867845.1 Nocardia farcinica
CGTCGGCCGACCGCATCCGCTGGCGCGCACCCTGAACACCGGTGAGCAGGCTCTCCACGACAAGCGGGTGCAGTTGCCGCCGGAATACGCGGCGGCGATCAAGGTGCAGCTCAATCTCTCCCCGGCCACCGTGCGGGACCCCGACAAAGCGCAGGAGTGGCTGGACATCTTCGAGTTCGGCGCCTCCGCGACGCCGTCCGCGGGCGTGCGCGCCCAGCTGGGCATGGACCGCTCACAGGACCGGCTCGCCGCGTACGCGGGCATCACGGTGCCCAGCCTGGTCATCGGATTCGCCGACGACCGGCTGGCTCCGGCGTTCCTGGGCAAGGAGGTGGCCGAGGCCATCCCCGGCGCCCGCTACGCCGAGATCGAGCGCTGCGGGCACCTCGGCTATCTGGAACGGCCGGACGAGGTCAACCGCGTGATCATCGACTTCCTCCTGGATCGCTGAGCCGTCCCACTGAGCCTTCCCGCACGACCGCTGAGATCACGCGAGCCGGACCCGTCGCGCCTTCGGCCACCGAACAACTCGGCCACCGCATCCCGGCCGCCTGCCCCATCGAGAGGACGTCCGATCGTGGAACTCCCGCCCTGCCCCGCCTGCTCCTGCGAGTACACCTACGAGATGGGCGCGCTGCTCGTCTGCCCCGCGTGCGCGCACGAATGGACCGCCTCCGCCGACGACACCGGCACCGGCACCGGCACCGGCACGGCCGAGGACGGGGTGATCAGGGACGCCGTGGGCAACGTGCTCGTCGACGGCGACACCGTCACGGTGATCAAGACGCTGAAGGTCAAGGGCAGCCCGACCGGGATCAAGGCTGGCACGAAAGTCCGCAATATCCGGCTGGTCGCGGGCATCGGCGACCACGACATCGACTGCAAGGTCGACGGCATCGGTCCGATGCAGCTGAAATCGAGCGTGGTCAAGAAGGTCTGATTGCGCGTGCGCGGCGGTCAGCGGACGGCAGGCCCCTCGGGCTTCCGCACCGATTTGCGGCGCGGGGCGAGCGCTGTGACGACGAGGAAGTACACGGCGATGACCGCGATCGGGGCGAGGGCGGGCACCCAGGCGAGGTCGAGTGGGAGCAGGGCCGCCGCGGCGGCGACGGCGGTGAAGCCGAGGGCGCCGAGGACCGAGGGCAGGCTGGTCGGCACGACGCCGTGGGGGGCCGAGACGGCGGCGGCGTTGAGCAGGTAGGCGGTGGCGACCAGGCCGGTGGCGGCCGCCTCCACCGCGCCGACGCCCGAGGCGAAGCTGAGCACGGCCAGCGCGAGCAGGACGGCGGCCACCGCGGCGGCCCGGAACCACCAGCCGAGCACGACCAGCACGGCGGCGGGGGCGGCGGCGGGCAGGTAGACGAGGGCGACCGCGGCGGTGAGCAGGGCGCCGGCGAGGACGGCGAGGAAACGGGTCATCGGCGGATCCTGGTGCTTCGGCGATGTTCGGGCAGCAGGCGCATGGCCTGGTCGAGACGCACGTCCTCGGGCCAGCCCACGATGTCGACCCCGACCGCGGCCATGTCGCGGTACATGGTGGCGCGTTCCAGATGCCACATGCGGGCCAGCGTCTCGTCCAGCTCCTCCCGGAACGGCGTACCGCGCAGCACATCCACCACGACCACCACGTGTCCGCGTTTGCGCAGGTCGATCAGGGCGAGCGCGAACTGGGTGTCCAGCAGGGTGGAGAAGGCGACGACGATCGCGCCCAGCGGCACGGCGGCGTGCGGGGCCAGTGTGCCGGTGGTGGGGATGTGCTCGTCGCCGACGGCCAGCACGGTGTCGACGATGCGGTAGAACTGGCGGCGGCCGATGTCGGGGCGCAGCCAGCGCGGCTGTTCGCCGAGGCAGACCACGGCGGTGCGGTCGCCCGCCGCGAGGGTGGACTGCACCACCTGGGCCGCGCCGCGCACCGACAGTTCCATCGCCTCGGTGGCCGGACCCGGCGCCTGCAACGAGGTGTCGATGAGGACGACCACATCGGCGGAACGGTTGGTCAGGCGCTGGGTGACGAACAGCCGCCCGCGCCGGGCGCTGACCGGCCAGTTCACCGTGCGCAGCTGGTCGCCGGGGCTGTAGGCGCGGATGTCGGCGTATTCGACGCCGGGGCCGTGCCTGCGGGTCAGGTGGGTGCCGAGGCGTTCGGGCAGTTCGGTTCTCGGCATGCGCATGGGCTGCGGGTCGGTCACCGGGTAGACGTACAGCAGGCCGCCGGGCAGCACGACGCGCGCCGCGACGAGCCCCGAGGGGCTGAGCGCGTTGACCCGCACCGACAGCGGGTAGCGGCCCCAGCGCGCCGCGGACAGGCTCAGCCGCAGTCCCGCCGGGCCCGCCCCGGAATCGTCGGTCTGCTCGACGGCGATGTCCAGCCCCTCCAGCGGCTCGGGCGACAGGCGCAGCAGCGCGTGCCCGGACTCCACATAGGCGGCGACCGAGAACTCCGTGCGTTCGTGCTCGAAGCAGCGTTCGGCGCCGCCGCCGTCGAGGCCGATCACCGTGCGGCTGCGCTGCCAGGGCGCGGTGACCAGCACACCGATCATGGGCGCGGCGAACAGCACCGGCTGCCAGCGCGCGAGCGCCACCGCCAGCAGCAACGCGACGGCCGCGCACCCGGCGAGCATGTAGGCCAACGCGGCAGGCCGCCAACGCAGTTCGGCCTCGACCGTGTCCTTCGCGTCGCGATGCCTCATCTCGTCTGCCTTCTCCTCGCCCGCCCCCAGCTCGCCCCGCCCCGGCTCGCCCCGCTCGCCCGCCTCAGGTCGCGGTGGCGCGCGGCACCGGCAGCCTGCGCAGCAGTTCGCCGATGACGTCCTCGCCGCGCACCCGCCGCACCCACATCTCCGGCCGCAATGTGATGCGGTGCGCCATGGCGGGAATGGCGAGCACCTTCACGTCCTCGGGGATGACGTAGTCGCGGCCGAGCAGCAGCGCCCGCGCCCGCGCCATCTGCACCAGGTCCAGTTCCGCGCGGGGGCTCGCGCCGACCTCGACCTGCGGGTGCCCCCTGGTGGCGGCGGCCAGCGCCACCACGTAACCGACCACGTCGGGGTGCACGGTCACGTATTCCACCGCCTGGCGCATCTCCAGCAGGGTGTGCGCGTCGACGATCCGGTTGACCTCCGGCTGCACCGAGCCGCGTTCGAGCCTGCGGCGGATCATCTGCGTCTCGTCGCGCTCGGAGAGATAGCCGAGCCGCAGCAGCACGGCGAACCGATCGAGCTGGGCCTCCGGCAGCGGATAGGTGCCCTCGTACTCGATCGGATTGTCGGTCGCCAGCACGATGAAAGGCTGTGGCAGCGGGAAGGTTTCGCCGTCGATGCTGACCTGACCCTCGGCCATGGCCTCGAGCAGCGCGGCCTGGGTCTTGGGCGGGGTCCGGTTGACCTCGTCGGCGAGCAGCACATTGGTGAACACCGGGCCGCGGCGGAAGTTGAACCGGCCGGAGTTCATGTCGTAGATGGTGGAGCCGAGCAGGTCGGCGGGCAGCAGGTCGGGGGTGAACTGCACGCGGGTGAACTCCAGGCCGAGCGCGGCGGCGAAGGAGCGCGCGATCAGTGTCTTGCCGAGACCCGGCAGGTCCTCGATGAGGATGTGACCGCCGGAGAGCACGGCGATCATGATCAGCCGCAGTTCCTCCTGTTTGCCGACGACGACGCGGGACAGCTCCCGCAGCACGGCGTCGGCGCGCTGGACGGTCGCCTCCAAAGGCATGGTCATGCTCAACTCGTCTCACATTCTCTGCAGGCGGCCGAGGATCTCGTCCAGCGCCGCCCTGCCCGGTGCGGGTGTGCTCTGATCACGGACGTCGGAATCGGCCGGGTCGACCCAGCGCCACAGCTGCGGCCCGAACACGTGCAGTCCGGCGGCCTCCAGTGTCCGCCGGTCCTTGGCCACCCGATTGCCCGCCGACAGCTCGAATTCCTTGGCCAGCAACGGGCGCAGGTGCCGGTCCCAGTCGGCACGGGTGCCGTCGGCGCGGGCGGCCAGCATCTGCGCCCTGGCCTGCCAGCGCCGCAGCATCTCGGCCGGGCCGTTCTCGATCTCCTCGAGGCCGGGAGTTTCCTCGGGGGCGGCCGTGCGCTCACGCAGCGAGGCGGCCAGCAGCGCCAGCGCGAGGGCGACCGGCAGCGCGGCCAGCGGCAGCAGCGCCTCGCGCCAGTTGGCCACGGCGACGGCCTCGGCCAGCAGTACGGCCAGGGTGGCGGTCACCACGACGGCTGTGCGGTTCATCCGCCCGTGCCTCCTGTCCCGGCGCCCGCATCACCGGCGCCCGCCGTCACGGCCTCGACACGCGCTGTCACGGCCTCGGCGCCCGCCGAACCGGCGGGGTGCGCGCCCTGGAGGTCGGCCAGCACCACGCGCAGCAGCTGTTCGGCGCGCATGCGCTGCCATTCGAGCATGGCGTGCGGGCTGAACCGGGCCTCCTCGAACAACGCGACCAGTTCGCGGGCGGAGTCGTCGTGCAGCCTGCCGCTGGCGAATGCCCTGGCCAGCACCTCCATCGGGGTGTCGGAGGCCTTCGGGGCGGCCGCCCGGTCGACGGCGAGGCCGCGTTCCATCGCGACGTAGCAGGAGATGATGGCGGCGCGCGGTTCCTGACCGGGCGCCGCCATGGCGGCCAGGCCCATCTCGGCGGCCCTGGCCAGGGTGTCCTGCTCGGTTCGCCGCCTCGGCTGCTCGGCCGGCGGGCCGGGAACGGGCTTGCGGCGCGCGGAGACACCGACCACCACCAGCCCCGCGCAGGCCACGGCGACCAGCACCACGGCGGCGACGATGGCCACCCGCAGTTCGGTGCCGGTGAGCTGAGTGGTGGTGCCGGGACCGATCGTGGGGGCGCCCGTCGGGTCCTGGTCGCCGGAGGGCGCCGGACCGACCGAGGGGGCCGATCGGGTGTTCGCGCCGAGGCGCGTCAGCAGCAGCGCCGAGACCGCCGCCAGGAGCAGGCCGAGACCGGTCAGCACGGCGAGGGCGATCAGGCCGTCGCGACCCCAGCGCAGATTCAGCGGCTCGTGCTCGTCGGGTTCGGGCATGCTCAGCGGCAGCCGGTGGTGGCTGGCGACCACGCCCGCGATGAGCACCACCACGGAGACGGTCAGCAGCACCGGCATGACCGCGACGGTGAGCGCCGAGGGGGCGGCGCCGGAGTCCGGCTCGGCGGCCGGTGCGCCGGGGATGTGCCCGCGCAGGGCGAGGGCGGCCAGCGCGATCAGCGCGACCGCACCGATCACGCGGTATACCGGCGCATACGCCCGCACCACGACCATTGACCATCACATCCGTAACCACCCGAAACAGCCACATCCTGACATGCCGGGCGGCGCCGCCGGGGCCGAATCGCCGACTTCGTACCCATGGGTAGCTCGGGTGTCGCCGCAGGTCGGCGGCTTTCCGGCGATCACCCAGCGCCGGCGCCGCCGGGGTGTGAGATCTCATAGAGCCTGCTGGCCGTTCGCCCCAGATCGCACAGGCCCGCGACCGCCGCCACGCCCGCCACGAGGTCGTCGATCGGCGCCTCGGCGTACACCGTGAGCGCGCGGCCCGCGTCGTAGAGGACGTCGACCAGGGTGACCAAGCGCATGGCGTGATCGCTCGGCACGGTGCGCAGCCGGGGCACGCCGCGCACCACCCAGCGCTCGAAGCGCGCGGCCAGGGCGAGGTAGTCCGCCGGGGCGAGGGGCGCGCCGCAGAGGACGGCGAAATCCGCGTCGAGGACGCCTTGGCCCGCCGGGTGGGTCGTCAAGGCCCGTGGCCCGACGCGCACCTCGACCGCGCCGGTGTCCGGCGGTGGCGAGCCGACGACGAACGCGCCGACGACGCCGGACGAGTTGTCCGCACGAGCGCCTGCCCGCGGCCCGGCGGGTCGCCGATAGTCCCGCGGTCCGGCCACCCGGACGACCTCCATGTGCGCGGTGATGCGGGCGATGGCGGGCAGGAAGCGGTCGTGGAAGAGCGGATTGGGCAGCAGGTCCACCGGTGCGTAGTTGGAGGTGAGGACGAGGGGGATACGGCGGGCGAAGAGAGTGTCGAGCAGGCGGGCGGCGAGCATGGCGTCGCCGATGTCGTGGAGGTGGAACTCGTCGAAGCAGACCAGGCGGGCGTTGCCGACCAGCGCGGCGACGGCGTCGTCGATGGTGGCGGCGGTCGCGGCGGTGGCGTGCAGGGCGGCGAAGAATTCGTGGAAATGCCAGCGGCGCGCGCGATCGGTGCGGGCGGCGGCGAGGAAGCGGTCCATGAGCATGGTCTTGCCTCGGCCCGGCGGGCCGTGCAGGTAGACGCCGCGGGCGCCCCGGCGGGGTCGGCCACGGCGATCCAGGAGTGTCGCCAGCCGGTCGTCGGCGGCGCGCTGGTCGGCGTCCAGCTCCGGGGTGGGTGCCATCCACCGCGTGCGGTCGGTTGTCGATGCCATCCGGCTCCTTCCTCTACATCCGTAGAGCCTCTACAGTTGTAGGGGATCAAGACGGCCGGGACCAGCGCAGGTGAGCATGCCCACAGCAGATCGACGCACCAGGATCGCGGACGCGGCGGTGGCGGCCATCGCCGCGAACGGGCTGCGCGCACTCACCCACCGGGCGCTCGACACCGCGCTCGGGTTGCCCGCGGGATCGGTGTCGTACTACTTCCGCACCAGGGACGCGCTGCTCACCGCCGTGGCGGAGCGGATCACCGAGCGGTCGCGCGCGGACTTCGAGAACTCGGGCATGCGGCGGGCCGACGCGAGAACCCCTGAGCGCCGTGACGAGACCACCGCCTCACCCGCGACCGAGACCGTGGCGCGCGAGATCGCCGAATGGCTCGACCGGCTGCTCGTGGAACGCCGTGACGACCTGCTGGCCAGGCACGCGCTGATCCTCGACGGGGGCACCGCGCCGGAGGTGCGGGACCGCCTGGCGGACAGCCTGTTCTCGGTCGAGCGGGCGCGAGAGTTGCTCGCGTCGTGGGGAATCGAGCACGAGGACGCCGCCGAGGATCTCGTCGCGGTGCTGGAGGGGGCGGTGTTCGACCGGTTCGCGGGCCGGCGGCGCGGCAGGCGGCCGGGAACGGCCGCGAGCGTGACACAGCTGACCGGGCTGGTCACGGGCTACCTGCGCGGCGTGCGCGGGCACTGAGCCGACGTCGCCACGGCCCGGGCCGGATCACGGTGCGGGCCAGCCGAGTTCGGAATAGATCTCGCCGATGCGCAGGCCGCGCAGGGCGGCGGCGGGATAGGCGATGAGATCGGCGGGCAGCGCGTCGAGCGGGAACCAGGCCAGCTCGTAGCACTTGTCCGGCTCACGGTTGTGCGGCTCACCCGACCAGCGGCGGGCGCGGAAGAACAGGCCGACGCGGTCG
>NZ_JARWRU010000842.1 GCF_029867845.1 Nocardia farcinica
TCCCCCGCCGGCCGTGCGGCGGGGGGCGCGCCCTCCCCCCCCCCCCCACCACCCACCCCCCCCCCCCCCCCCCCCCCCCCCCCCCCCCCCCCCCCCCCCCCCCCGGGGCCGCCGCCCCCGGCTCTCGCCCCCCACGTCACCCCCCGCCCTACTGGCGCGGGCGCACCCCGCCGAGGCCGGCGGCGCCACAGGCCGAGCTGCCGGTGAGCCCACCGGAGCTCTCGGCGACCTGCACGGTCAGCGAGTCGCTGATCAGCAACTGCCTGGCCTCGAGCCGGTGCGAGCCCGCCGTGCTCGGCTTCCACTTGATGGTCACCTTGTCGCTGAGCAGCGAGGGCCGCACCGGGCTGCCCGGGATCGCCACCCCGTTGTCGGTGAACTTCACCTCGGTCAGACGGTCGACGTCGACCCGGGCGGTCAGGGTGTAGGAACAGCCGACGGTGTGGTTCTCACCGGAGACGGTGAGGTCGCCGACCCACGCGGCGGCGTGCGGGGCGGTGAGCACCGCGGTGGCGACCATGGCGCCGAGTGCCGACGCGCCGAAACCGGCGCGTCGCAGGTGACGGTGTGATGCTGTCATGGGCGTTGCAACTTCCTGTCTTCCCTACCCACTCCTGTGGGTCAGGCGTCACGCTACACAGACGAAGGCAAGCCCACGGCTATTTCTGAAATAAATCCTTTTAAGTTTTTACCCGGCCTCGGCGACGCGCACCGCGATCCGTGCCGGCCTGCCCGGATCGGCGTTGCCGTGCCACGCCACACCCGCACGCGCGCCGGTTTCCCCGCCCAGCGCGGGGAAGCCCGACGCGGCGAGGGTATCGCGCAGCCCGGCCACCGAGGCGGGATCCGAGACGGTGATCTCGAGGTCGAGCAGATCGCGCGTGGGCAACTCCGGGACCGAGGTGGGACCGACATGCTCGATGCTCGTGGCAGCGGTCCCGCAGGCCACCCACAGCCGGGCGATCAGCCGCCGGGCCTGGGCCGCCCAGCCGGGATCGGCGGCGACGGGCCGGGGGTCCGCCTCGGCGGCGACGCCGGTGCGCAGGTTGCGCTCGAAGGGCACCAGACGCCGCTCCCACAGCTCGTGCACCACCGGCGCGATCGCGCCCTCCGGGCCACTGTTGTCCAGCAGCACGTCGGCCACCGCGCGCCGCTGCTCGTCGGTGGCCTGGGCGGCGATCCTGGCGCGCGCGTCGTGCTCGGGCACGCCCCGGAACTCGACCAGTCTGCGGATGCGCTCCTCGGCGGGCACGTCGACGATCAGCACGAGATTCATCAGCGGGGCGAGACCGATCTCCACCAGCAGCGGGATGTCCTGCACCACAATGGCGGCGGCGGGCGCGGCGGCGATGAGTGCGGCGGGGCGCTGGCCGACGAGCGGAGGGGTGATGGCGTTGAGCTTCTTGCGCGACTCCTCGTCGGCGAAGGCCACGGCCGCCAGCGCAGGCCGGTCCAGGCTGCCGTCCTCGGCGAGGATGCCGGGGCCGAACGCCTCGGCGAGCGCGGCCAGCCCCTCGGTGCCGGGCGCGACGACTTCCCTGGCGATGACGTCGGAATCCACGATCACGGCCCCGCGCTCGGCGAGAATCCGCGCCACCGTCGACTTTCCAGCTCCCATGCCTCCGGTGAGGCCGATCCGCAACATGAGCCCAAGTCTCGCATCCCGCGGCCCGGCGCAGGCCCACCACCCGGCCGGCGGCTTTCGCTCGTCCGCCGCATTCGTTACCGCCGATCCGTCGTCGCAGCCGGACCGTGATGCCGCCGAGACGATTTCGCAACATTTTCTCGGATATACCGTCGATGTCGTCAAAGTTTCGACACGCTCCCCGCTCACAACCGGCAAAATTCGCCGAATGCGCATTTCACTCGACTAATCTTCGTCCTGGCGAATCAGTCGAATCACCCAGTTCCACACCGAGCGAAGGAAATCCATTGCGCATGAGAATCCGCCGAGCGGGTCGCCACCGCCTCGGTATGGCAGGCGGGGTGCACTGCCTCGCGATTCCCGCTGTCGCGGCCGTCCACGCCGAGCTCCGCAGGCCGTGGCTGTCCTCGTTGCGGCAACCTGCCCGGCACAGTCTCGCCGCCCGGCGCCGCAGGACCGCGGCGCCCGCGACCACGCGCTGGGTGCCCGCCGCCGCGAACTGATCCGACGCACCGACACCGAGGGCCCGGCCGAACGGCCGGGCCCGCGGCGGGGGCGCCCTGGCCCGCGCACCCCGCGCGGGGGCGGGCCGGGCG
>NZ_JARWRU010000843.1 GCF_029867845.1 Nocardia farcinica
CGGGGGGGGGGGGGGGGCGGCCCCCCCCGCGCGCCGCGACGACCTCGTCCTCGCCGGTCTCCGGTGCCGTGGAATCGGTGGTCATGTCCGCCCCTCTCGTCGCTCCGTTTCCGTCGCTTCCGTGTCAACAGTAGGAGGGAAGCCGGGGGAGAGGGGCCGGTGTGGCCGGTTCGCCGGTCGTTCCCGCTCACCTGTCCCGCGAGTGCGGGCAGTCAGGCCGCCGCGGCCTTGCACAGGTCGAGCAGCGCCGCGCCGGGATCGTCCACGTCGACCACCAGCCGGGTGAACTCGCCGTTGGTGAGATCGATCTGCAGGCCGCTGCCGTCGAAGCGGGTGTCCCAGAACTCCTTGCGGCCCTTGCCGCGGAAGGTGCCCGCCGCGATCACGCCGGGGAAGAAGGCGCCCGCCCGCACCCACGGCGGCCGCATGTCGACCGGCGCGGGACCGACGGCGGCGACCTCGCGGAAGTCGAAGGTGATGCTGTCGCGGAGGGCGAGCAGCCGGTGGCCACCGACCACGTGAACCGTCACCGTCGAACCGTCGACCTCGATCTCGACCATGAGTGCGCACCTCGCTTCCGCCCGGACGACATTGCTCCACCAAGAATACTCGGATATGCGCATCTATCTATGTGCCTGTGTCGCCGAGGCGCGACACCGGTACCGCGACGCTCAGTCCTCGCGCCGGGTGTCCGCGCGGAACGCCGCGTCGGCGATCTCCAGCACGGGCGCCAGCCAGGGCGTGAACGTCTCCGGCTCGCTGGCCAGCAGGGCGCGGATCTCGGCCGGCTCCAGCCAGCGCAGCTCGGCGACCTCGGCG
The DNA here is from genome assembly GCF_029867845.1 of Nocardia farcinica. Classification (GTDB taxonomy): domain Bacteria; phylum Actinomycetota; class Actinomycetes; order Mycobacteriales; family Mycobacteriaceae; genus Nocardia; species Nocardia farcinica_A. The sequence goes on from NZ_JARWRU010000843.1 coordinate 820, forward strand.
GGATCGGGGCGGGGGGCCTGGCCGGTGGCGCCGATGAACACGTGGTCCCATTCGTGCTCCACCCGGCCGGTGCCCGCATCGCTGGCGCGGTAGCGGAAGACGCCCGCCTCGATCAGCTCGGCGTCCATGCCGAGCTCCTCGCGCAGCCGGGCGCGGGCGGCGTCCGGGATGCGCTCGCCGGGGGCGGGATGGCCGCAGCAGGTGTTCGCCCACTGCAACGGGAAGCGGGTCTTCACCGCGGCGCGGCGCTGCAACAGCACGCGGCCGTCCTCGTCGAACAGCAGCACGGAGAACGCCCGGTGCAGCTGTCCGGGGGCGCGGTGTGCGTCGGCGACCGGGCACTCGCCGACCGCGCGTCCCTGCACGTCGACGAGTTCGACCAGCAGCGATTCGCGGTCGACGGTCGGCAGCGCGGCGGTGTCGGTCATTGCCCCAGCCTATCGACACACCGAGCGGACGCCCGCTCGGTGTGACCGGCGTCAGGTCTCGAAACGGTCCTGGGTGCCCTCCGAAGGGAGCCGAATGTGGAAAGCTCGTCGTACGCGGCGGGATCGCGGAAGGGGCGTGGCACGAGGTGCAGGAGCGATCGTGAAGTTCAGTGCGAAGGGTGTGGCGGGACCGGTCCGGCGATTGCTGGCGACAGCCCAGAACGGTCTCGAGGTCCTGCGATTCGGCGGATTGGCGCACGGTGTCGAGGCCTCGCCGTTCGAGGTCGTCGAGCGGCGGCGCATGTACCGGCTGCGGCACTACTTCCCCGATGAGGCGACCAAGGGTCGCCCGGTGGCGCTGCTGGTGCCGCCGCTGATGGTCAACGCCGACATCTGGGACGTCAACGCCGAGGGTGGCGCGGTCGGCATCCTCAACCGCGGCGGGGTGGACTGCTGGGTCGTCGACTTCGGTTCGCCCGCGCTGGAGCCGGGCGGCTGGGAGCGCGATCTGGCCGACCACGTGCTCGCCGTCAGCAGTGCCATCGACACGGTGTGCGCGCAGACCGGTGCGGAGGTCCACCTCATGGGGTACTCCCAGGGCGGCATGTTCGCCTATCAGACCACCGCCTACCGGCACGGCCGCGGCGTGGCGAGCATCGTCACCTTCGGCAGCCCGGTCGACATCGTCAACGGTGTGCCGTTCGGCCTGCCCTACGGTCTGGTCTCCGATGTCGCCGATTTCCTGGCCGACCATGTGGTGACCCGGCTGCCGATCACCGATTCCATGGTGCGCGTCGGCTTCCAGATGCTCGACCCGGTCAAGACGGCCAAGGCGCGCATCGACTTCCTGCGCCAGCTGCACGACCGGGAGGCGTTGCTGCCCAAGGAACGTCAACGCCGTTTCCTCAACAGCGAGGGCTGGGTGGGCTATGCCGGGCCCGCCGTGGCCGACCTGCTCAAGCAGTTCGTCGCGCACAACCGGATGATGCTCGGCGGCTTCGTGATCCGCGACCAGCCGATCTCGCTGGCCGAGCTGACCTGTCCCGTCCTGGCTTTCCTCGGCGAGGTCGACGACATCGGCCAGCCCGCCGCCGTGCGCGGCATCGTGCGCGCCGCCCCCAACGCCGATGTGTACGAAGCCTCCTTGTACGCGGGGCATTTCGGCCTCGTCGCGGGCAGTGTGGCGACCGAGCGCACCTGGCCGCTGGTGTTGCGGTGGATCCAGTGGGCGGCGGGCGACCAGCCGCTGCCCGAGGAGATCCACCCGATGACCGAGCACACCGCAAGCCGCAGCACACACTCCACCGCCGACAAGATCGTCAGTTCCGCGGCCGCGCTGGCCGAGGTGGGCAGCGGGGTCGGCAAGGTCGTGGAGGGGCTTGCGGGCAGCGCGGTGCGTGGCTCGGCCGGTCTGGTCGGCGAGGCCGCCCGCGCCCTGCCGCGACTGACCAGGCTGGGCATGATCGGCCCCGGCACCAGGATCTCACTGGGCAGCCTGCTGGCCGAACAGGCGAGGCGGGCGCCGCTGCGCGACTGCTTCCTCTTCGACGACCGTGTGCACACCAACGCCGCCGTGGACGTGCGCATCGACAATGTGGTGCGCGGCCTGATCTCGGCGGGCATCCGGCCCGCCACCCGCGTCGGCGTGGTGATGGAGACCAGGCCGAGCGCACTGGCTGCCGTGGCGGCCCTGTCGCGGCTCGGCGCGGTGGCGGTGCTGCTGGCCCCCGGCAGCGAACTCGACCGGGCGATGGAGTTGACCGGCACCCGCACCGTGATCGCCGACCCGGAGAACCTGCGCCAGGCGGCGGCGACCGGGGCCAGGGTGCTGGTGCTCGGCGGCGGCGACGCCCGCTCCCTCGACATCCCCTCCGGCGCCGACGTGCTCGACCTGGAGCAGATCGACCCGGCGCGGGTGCGCCTGCCCGCCTGGTACCGGCCCAACCCGGGGCTGGCCCGCGAACTGGCGTTCGTGCTGGTCACCGGCACCGGCGACCGGCTGGAGACCAAGTACATCACCAATTACCGCTGGGCGCTGTCGGCCTTCGGCACCGCGACCGCCGCCGACCTCGACCGCAGGGACACCGTGTACTGCCTCGCCCCGCTGCACCACTCCTCGGGGCTGCTGGTGAGCCTGGGCGGCGCGGTCGCGGGCGGCAGCCGGATCGCGCTGGCCCGCTCGCTCGACCCGCGCAGCTTCGCCGGGGAGGTGCACCGCTACGGCGTGACCGTGGTGACCTACACCTGGACCATGTTGCGCGACATCCTCGACGCCGAGGTGTTCCCCGCGGGCCACGCCCATCCGATCCGGCTGTTCATCGGCTCCGGCATGCCCGCGGGGCTGTGGCGGCGGACGTTGGAACAGTTCGCCCCGGCCAGGGTGCTCGAGTTCTATGCCTCCATCGAGGGCGATGTGGTGCTGGCCAACGTCAAGGGCGGCAAGGTGGGCAGCAAGGGCCGCCCGGTGCCCGGCACCGCCAAGGTCGAGCTGGTCGCCTACGACCCGGAGACCGGCGCCATCCGCACCGACGAGAACGGCTACGCCCTGCGCTGCGCCGACAACGAGGTGGGCCTGCTCATCAGCAAGGCCTCCGACGCGGTGGAACTCTCGGCGGGCGGCCTGCGCGGCGTCTTCACCCCCGGCGATGCCTGGATGCCGACGGAGAACCTGTTCCGCCGCGACAGCGACGGCGACTACTGGCTGGTCGACCGCACCGACACCGTGGTGCTCACCGAGCGGGGCCCGGTCTTCTGCCAGCCGATCGTGGATGTCCTCAACGACATCGCCGCGGTCGACATGGAGGTGGCCTACGGCATGGACGCGGCGGGCGGCCGCAGGATCGCGGTGGCCGCGGTGTGCGTGCGCAAGGGCTGGCAGCTCGACCCCGAGGACGTCACCGAGGCCATGCGCGCGCTCGAGCCGGGCAAGCGGCCCGACCTGGTGTACGTGGTCGACACCATCCCGCGCAGCGCCTCCTACCGGCCGTCGGTGAGCGCGGTCAGGGCCGCGGGCGGGCCGAGGCCCGGCCCGGACACCTGGCGCTACCACCCCGACACCGAGACCTACGAGGTGCTCACCGAGGCGGAGGCCGTCGACCTGTTCGGCGCCGACACCGCCCAGGCCTGACGAAAGGCGCCCGGGGGGGCGGGCGCGGGGGCGCCCCGGCGCCGCCAAAAAGCGCGCCCGCCGCCCACGCGCGGCGGCCGGAAGCGAGCGGTTAAGAAGCGGCAACGAGCCGC
>NZ_JARWRU010000844.1 GCF_029867845.1 Nocardia farcinica
TGGCGGCGGGGGGGGCGGGTCCCCCCGCGGCCCCCGGGCGGGGGGCGCGGCCCCCCCCCCCCCACCCCCGGGGGGCCCGGGGCCCCGGCGGCCGCGGACGCGACCGCCCGCGCGCCCGCCTCGGTGAACGGCCTGACCACCTCGGGGCGCGTGTCGCAGACGGTGAGCCCGCCCGGCCAGGCCAGCAGGCGCTGCGCCATGGGCGCGCCCATGTTGCCCAGGCCGATGAAGCCGATACGCTTGTCGCTCATGACCGGATGATCTGTCCGCCGTCGATGTTGAAGATCTGCCCGGTCACCCAGGAGGCTTCGTCGGAGAGCAGGTAGAGGCAGGCGCCGACCAGGTCCCGCGGGGTGCCCATGCGCTTGAGCGGCAGGCGCTTGACCATGTCGTCGACGATAACGCCGGGCGTCACGGTTTTGGTCGCATCGGTGTCGATCGGTCCGGGCGCGATGGCGTTGACCCGGATGTTGCTGCCGCCGAGTTCCACCGCCAGCTGCTGGGTGAGGCTGTTGACCCCGGCCTTGGCCAGACCGTAGAAGCCGGAGTACACCCAGGCGGCTGTGGAGGACTGGTTGACGATCGAGCCGCCGGTCTTCTTCATGTGCGGGTAGACCGCGCGGGTCACGTTCAGCGCGCCGTCCATGTTCACCGACATGAACTTCTTGTAGTAGTCCCACGGGACGGTGATGAGCAGGTCCAGCTTCATGTCGCCGTAGATGGCGGCATTGTTGACCAGGTGGTCGATGCGGCCGAAGCGCTGCACGGTGGTCTCGGCCAGGGCGGCGGCGGAATCCGGGTCGGCCACGTCGACCTCGGCGAAGATCGCGCTACCGCCCTTCGAGGTGATGTCGTCCGCGACGGCCTTGCCCGCGTCGATGTTGCGGTCGGCGACGACCACGTTCGCGCCCTCGTCGGCCAGCGCGGCGGCATAGACCGCGCCGATGCCCTGTGCCGCTCCGGTGACCACGACGGTCCGGTCGGTGAAACGCCCCATGTCGGGCTCCTCGAAAGTCGTTGGAAAGGGGGGATGTTCGCTGGTCAGAGCGCGGTGGCGATCAGCTTGGTCTCCAGGTACTCCTCGAAACCGGCGGCGCCCATCTCGCGCCCGATGCCGGACTGCTTGTAGCCGCCGAAGGGCACGTCGGCGCTGTACCAGATGCCGCCGTTCACGCCGAGTGTGCCGGTGCGGATGCGGTTGGCGACCGAGGCGATGCGCTCGGGGTCGGTGCCGTAGATGGAACCGGACAGGCCGTAGGGCGAGTCGTTGGCGATGGCCACGGCCTCGTCGTCGGTGTCGTAACCGATGACCACCAGGACCGGGCCGAAGATCTCCTCACGGGCCACGGTCGCGCTGTTGTCCACCCCGGCGATCAGGGTGGGTTCGATGAAATAGCCGCGCTCGCGGTCGGCCGGGCGGCCGCCGCCGGTGACGATCCGACCGCCCTCGGCGCGGGCGATGTCGATGTAGCCCTGCACCCGGTCACGCTGGCGGGCCGAGATGAGCGGACCGCAGACGGTGCGCTTGCTGGACGGATCGCCCGGCCTGATCCCGCCCATGGTGGCGGCGGCGATCTGCACGGCCTCGTCGTAGCGGCTGTGGGGAACCAGCAGCCGGGTGCTCAACGCGCAGCCCTGCCCCGCGTGCACGCACACCGAGAAGGCCGCCATCGACACCGCGGCGGCGAGGTCGGCGTCCTCGAGCACGACGAAGGCGGACTTGCCGCCGAGTTCCAGAAAGGTCTTCTTGACCGTGGCGGCGGCGGTGGCCATGACGGTGCGCCCGGTCGCGGTCGAGCCGGTGAAGCTGACCATGTCCACCCGGGGATCGGCGACCAGCTGACTGCCGAGCTGGTGGTCGGCGGAGGTGACGATGTTGACCACGCCCGGCGGGATGTCGGTGTGCTCGGCGATGATCGGGCCGAGCACCGCCGCGCA
>NZ_JARWRU010000845.1 GCF_029867845.1 Nocardia farcinica
GGGCGCGCCGCCGCCGATCGCCGTGGTCACCGCGACCGCCGCGCTGGAACCGGACAGCAGGCTGTTCACCGACACCGAGGTCGCGCCGTTGATCCTGACCACCGCCATCGCCCCGGACGAGCGCAAGCGGGCGCTGGCCGAGGCGGGCGCGGAGGTGATCGAGGCGGGCGGCATGGCGATCACCCCGGCCGGGCTGCTGGCGGCGCTGGCCGAGCGCGGACTGTACCGGGTGCTGTGTGAGGGCGGGCCGCACCTGTTCGGGCAGCTGCTGGAAGCGGATCTGGTCGACGAGCTGTGCCTGACCACCGCCCCGTTCCTGGTCGGCGGCACCGCGCGCCGAATCTCGCTGTCCGCCCGCGAGTTCCACCACCGCATGCATCGGCGCCACGTCCTGCTCGACGCCGACGGGACCATGCTGACTCGCTGGGGTCGTCGGTGAAACAGCCGCCGGAACCTGGCAGGCTGTAGCGCATGCGCTGGACCCGAGTCGCCGTGCTGGCCTCGACACTGTCGATCGTGATCGCCGGATGCGGTGTTGGCCCCTCCGATCGTCCCGGCGTCGCGGTGGAGCGCCCCGGCGCGGGCGGTCCCGCCCCTGAGCAGACGACGACGCCGCCCGAGCCGCCGCGCGCCGGACTGCCCCAGAGCGATCTGAGCTGGATCGACTGCACCGAACCGACCCTGCGCCTGCTCGGCCTCGGCCCCGCGCCCGATGGCCTGGTCCTCGAATGCGCCGAGTATTCGACACCCATCGACGCGGCGGGCGCGGTGATCGGCAACTTCCGCAACGGCGCGATGCGCGCGCGGCTGCCGCAGACCCCCGCCGACGCCCCGCCGCTGGTGCTGACCTCCGGCAGCGACCGCTCCTCCTCCGCCACCCTGGCCGGGCTGGCACTGGCGCAGAACGGGCTGCTGGCCGAGCGGCCGATCGTGGCGGTGGACCGCCGCGGCATCGGCACCTCCCAGCCGATCGACTGCCTGCCGCTGGACATCAGGCAGAATCTGGCCGACCACGCCCAGTTCGGCCCCGGCGCCGACCCGGTGACCTCGATGGGTGAGCTCAGCCAGGAGGCCACCATCTCCTGCCGCGACTTCCTGCAGCCCTACGAGTCCACCTTCGACGCCGCGCACGCCGCCGACGACATCGAGCAGCTGCGCCTGCAGTGGCAGGTCGAGCACATCGACATGATCGGCACCGGCAACGGCGCCTTCGTCGCGCTCTCCTACGCCCGCAAGTACGGCGATCACCTGGCCAGGCTGGTGCTCGACTCCCCCGAGGCGGTCGCCACCGACGCGGTGACCGCCCAGGAACAGCGCCTGCGGGGCGCCGAGGCCGCGCTGACCGGCTTCGCGCAGCACTGTGTGGCGCAGGGCTGCGCGCTCGGCGGTGATCCGAGGGCCGCGGTGGCCGAGCTGGCGCGGCGGGCCGCGGCGGGCGAGCTGGGCACGGTGTCGGAGGCTGCGCTGCTCACCGCGATCCTCGGTGTGCTCGGCGCGCCGAACGCCGACCGGTCCGCTGTGGTCACCGAACTCGCCGACACCCTGGCCGCGGCCCGCGACGGCGACCGCGCGCGGCTGGAGAACCTGGTGCTGCGCGAGAACGCGGCCACCGAGAGCGACGGGCAGTTCGTCAACCGGTGCACCGACGTCCAGGGGCCGCCGTCGGCGACCAACGCCACCCAGCTGGCGCAGAACTGGGCCGGGACCTATCCGGTGTTCGGCAGGCAGGCGGCCATCGGGCTGATGCTCTGCTCGGCCTGGCCGGTGTCCGAGCCGCCCGCGGCGCCGGCCGACTTCGAGTTGCCGGTGCTGGTGCTGACCGGTCAGGCCGATCCCGTGGTCGGCGAGGGCGGGCAGGCCTCGGTGACCGGCGCGCTCGGCGCGGCGGGGGCGCGGCACGCCACCGTGGCCTGGCAGGGCTGGGGGCATCCGGTGGCGCCGCACTCGGGCTGCGCGCAGCGAATGGTCTCGGAGTACCTGAACGAGGGACGGCTGCCGCGCGACGGCAGCGTCTGCCCGGCCTGAACCGGCACGCACGGACGGCGGAAACGCCCGATGACGGCGCGCCGTTGACCCATCCCGGCCGCCCGCCGCACGGCCGGTCGGTGTACCGTGCCCCAGTGTTCCTTCGACAGCTCGAGCCCCGCACAGCTCGCACCACCGCCGAGGTGATCAGGTTCGCACTCTGGCCGATCGCGGTCATGACCGTGCTGAACAGGGTGTTCATCAAGGCTGTCAACGGCTTCATCACCGACGACTACCGGCCGGTCTACAACGCCTCGCTGGCATTCCTCAACGGCCTGCCGGTCTACACGGCCAATTTCGACTCCGTCGACCCGCACTATCTGTATCCGCCGGGCGGCACGCTGATCATCGCGCCGATCGCGCTGATCGACCCGGAGAAGTCGCGGTGGTGCTTCATCCTGCTCAACGCGGTGGCCATCCTGCTGGCCTGGTACCTGCTGCTGCGGCTGTTCAACTACACCCTGAAGTCGGTGGCCGCGCCCGCACTGCTGCTGGCGATGTTCATGTCCGAGACGGTCATCAACACGCTGGTCTTCACCAACGTCAACGGCTGCATCCTGCTGGCGGAGATGGTGTTCCTGCACCTGTTGCTGCGGCGCCGGGATCTGTGGGCGGGCGCGGTGCTCGGGTTCAGCATCACGGTGAAACCGACATTGGCGCCGCTGATCCTCATCCCGCTGGCGCGCAGGCAGTGGAAGGTGCTCATCACCGCGATCGCGGTGCCCGCGGCGCTGAACGCGATCGCCTGGCCGCTGATCGTCGACGCCGACGACTTCCTCGACCGCACCCTGCCCTACCTGATGGAGACCAGGGACTACTTCAACAGCTCCATCATGGGCAACGCCGCCTACTACGGCCTGCCGGACTGGCTGGCGTGGGGCATGCGCATCGGCGTCGGCGTCCTGGTGGCGATCTCGCTGTGGCTGCTCTACCGCTACTACCGTGAGGACGAGCTGTTCTTCGTGACCACGGCCTCCGGTGTGCTGCTGACCGCCTCGTTCGTGCTGCTCAGCCTCGGCCAGATGTACTACTCGATGACGCTGTTCCCGTTCCTGATGAGCGTGGTGCTGCGCAATTCGGTGCTGCGCAACTGGCCGGCCTGGCTGGCGGTGTTCGGTTTCATGTCCTACGACAAGTGGCTGTCGGACCGCTGGCAGGACGTGGGCCGCAACCTCGAGTACCTGCGCATCACCTTCGGCTGGACGTTGTTGCTGATCGTGGTGTTCTGTGTGCTCGGCGACCGCTACCTGGCCGCCAGGCGTGAGGGCAGGCTGGATCGCGGCCTCGACCAGGACTGGATGCGCGCCGCGCCGGATGCCCGTGACAGCGCGGCGGCCGAGGACGCGCCGGTGGCCGAGACGTTCGACGTCCCGCCCGCGGCGCCTGTCGCGCCGAGCCCGGCCCCCGAACCGGAGCTCGCCAAGGTCACCCCGCGCGCGGGCGGCTGACCGCGGGCGGGGTGACGCGGGCCGCGGCCATCACCGGCCAGGCAGCCTTCCGACCGGCGGGATTCCCGCGCGACGGCGCGTATCCGGGGATCGTATTAGCGTGGAGGCATGAGTTCCGACGCCGATACCTCCCTTCCCGCGCCCCGGATCCAGCTGAGCCCGCAGGAATGGCGCAGCAGGCTCGATCCCCAGGAGTACGCGGTCCTGCGCGAGGCCGCGACCGAGCGCCCCTTCACCGGGGAGTACACCGACACCAAGACCGAGGGCGTCTACACCTGCCGCGCCTGCGGCGCCGAGCTGTTTCGCAGCGCGGAGAAGTTCGAGTCGCACTGCGGGTGGCCGTCGTTCTTCGATCCGGCCGACTCCGAGGCGGTGCTGTTGCGCCCGGACGATTCGCTGGGCATGCACCGGGTGGAGGTGCTGTGCGCGAACTGCCACAGCCATCTCGGCCACGTCTTCGAGGGCGAGGGCTACCCCACCCCGACCGACAAGCGCTACTGCATCAACTCCATCGCGCTGCGCCTGCACCCCTCGGACAGCGCAGCGCGATGACGATGACGTCGGTCGCGACACAGCGAACGCGCAGCGAATACTAGATCGACGAGACCGCCCCGGGGGCGGGCCCCGAGGGTTGGGGGGGGGGGGGGGGGGGGGGGGGGGGGGGGGGGGGCGCGC
>NZ_JARWRU010000846.1 GCF_029867845.1 Nocardia farcinica
CCGGAGACGAGCGGCAGTTCCATCTGACCGTCGTCGCTGTAGCGGGCCTGCACCCTGCCCACGGTCACCTCATCGGTGGCGAGTCCGTCCCATTCGGAGGAGAAGTCGCACAGGACGACGGGGACGCCGCCGCGGGCCACCCGCCCCCGGCGCGGGATGAACCGGGCACCCCCCCGCCGTGGCCGACGGGGGCACGGGTGCCCGAGCCGTTTCGCGAGGCGCTCGCCGCGCCCGCCCGTGCGGAACGCTCGCCCACCGGAAAGCAGCCGACCCTCGGGTGTGGCTGATCTCACTGCCGTCCGGGAAGCGCGGGCCGGGGCTCCCTGGTTGCAGGAAAACGTGAGCCGACCCGCGAAGATCGACGCCGCCGACCCCTCGGACCCCTCCGCCGGTGCGGGGCCGGCTCCCGCAGCCGAGCGCGATCCCGGCGGCGGTGCGCCCGCCCCGTCGGCTCCGCGCACCACCTGGCACATCCCCGCCATGCTCGCCTTGGCGGCGGGTGGTTTCGGCATCGGCACCACCGAGTTCGTGATCATGGGCCTGCTGCCCGACATCGCGTCCGCCTTCGCGGTCTCCGAGCCGACCGCCGGGCACGCCGTCTCGGCGTACGCGCTCGGGGTGGTGGTCGGTGCGCCGCTGATCGCCGCGTTGTGCGCCCGGGTGCCGCGCAAGCGCCTGCTGCTGGCGCTCATGGTGGCTTTCACGCTGGGGAATGTGGCCACCGTGCTCGCCCCGGCCTTCCCGGCGCTGGTGGTCGCGCGGTTCGTGGCGGGCCTGCCGCACGGCGCCTACTTCGGCGTCGCCATGCTGGCCGCGGCCACGCTCGCCCCTGCCGGGCAGCGGGCCAAGGCGGTGGCGGCGGTCATGCTCGGGCTGAGCATCGCCAATGTGGCCGGTGTGCCCGCCGCGACGTGGCTCGGCCAGCACTACGGCTGGCGTGGGGCGTTCGTGCTGGTCGCGGTGATCGGCGCGGCGACGGTGGCGGCGCTGGCCCGCTTCGTGCCCGAGCTGACCGGCTATGTCGCGACCGACCCGAGGACCGAACTCGGCGCGCTGCGCAGGCCGCAGGTGCTGGCGACCCTGCTGGTGGGCGCGGTCGGCTTCGGCGGCATGTTCGCCGTCTACACCTACATCGCCACCACGCTGACCGATGTCGCGGGCATGTCGGCGACCACCGTGCCGCTGGTGCTGGCGCTGTTCGGCATCGGCATGATCGTCGGCAACGTGGTGGGCGGCATCCTGGCCGACCGCGGTGTGGACCGGGCGATCTTCCTGGCCTCGATCGCGATGATCGTGGTGCTCGCCGGTTTCGTCCCGGCCGCCCACCATCCGGTCTCGGCGAGCATCGGGGCCTTCCTGGTCGGCGCCACCGGCGCGGCGCTCACCCCCGGCTTGCAGACCCGTCTGATGGATGTGGCCGCCGATGCCCAGACCCTGGCCGCGGCGCTCAACCACGCCGCGCTGAACATCGCCAACGCCGCAGGCGCGTGGCTGGGCGGGCTGGTGATCGCCGCCGGCTTCGGCTACACCGCGCCGGCGATGGTCGGCGCGGGCTTGGCCGTGGCCGGGCTCGTGCTGTTCACGCTCACCGTCCGGCTGGGCGGGCGTGACGGCAGAGCGCGCCGCGGGCGTGCGTCGGGCATTCCGGGGCATTTACATACACACGTGCATGTAAGCGATAGGATCGCCGGATGACCACGACCGCGTCCGGCAGGCCGCGGCGGCGGACCCAGGAGCAGCGCAGCAGCGAGATGCGCACGCGACTGCTCGACGCCACCATCGACTGCCTCGTCGACTACGGCTACGCGGGCACGACCACTCCGCGGGTGGCCGAACGCGCCGGCGTCACGCGCGGCGCGCAGGTGCACCACTTCGGCTCCAAGACCGACCTGGTGGTCGCCGCGATCAACCACCTCGCCCAGCGCCGGGTGCAGGCGGTGTTGCGGGAGATCTCCGAGGTGCCGCCGGACGCCGAGCGCGTGGAGGCCACCCTCAACTTCCTGTGGGAACTGCATCAGGACCGGCTGTTCACCGCGACCGTCGAGCTGTGGGTGGCCGGGCGCACCGATCCGGTGCTCAAGGCCGCCATGGACGAGGTCGAGCCGTTCGTCAACAACGCCGTGCTCACCGCCGTCGAGCGCTTCGTGCCCGACGAGGTGCGCCGCAAGGACGCGCGCGACTTCGTCTTCACCGCCATGGACGCCCTGCGCGGCATCCTCATCGCCGCCTGGGGTGACGCCGACACCGAGCGCGCGCACCGGCGCTGGGAGCGCGCCTGTGCCATGCTGCGGCTGACCGCTGGGCAGATCACCGGCTGACCCGCGCGGCGACGGCCGATCGCCGGAACCGTTGCGTACTTACATGCAGGTCTGTACGTTTGTTGCAGCTCGATACGCCGAACCGGACGATGTGGTCCGGGTCATCCGGTTCCGGTGCCGACCGGTCCCGGGGTGCGGCGCGCCCGGCGCGGGCGAGAGGCACTGCGACAGGAGTGAACGACGATGTTCGAATGGTCCGAGACCGATCTGATGGTCCGCGACGCCGTGCGCGCCTTCATCGACCGGGAGATCCGCCCGAACCTGGACGCCCTCGACAGCGGCGAGATGCTGCCGTACCCGATCCTGAAGAAGCTGTTCGACGAATTCGGCATCGCCGCCATGGCGCGCGACTCGCTGGAGAAGGCGCTGGCCGCCGAGGAAGCCGAGCTGGCGGGTTGGGCCGAGAGCGCGGCGAAGGCCGCGAGCGCCGCCGCGTCCGAGCAGCAGTCGATGATGGCGGTGCTGGTCAGTGAGCTCTCCGGCGTCTGTCTCGGCCTGGTCAGCGCCTTGGGCGTGAGCACCGGACTCGGCGCGGCCACCATCCAGGCGCGTGGCACGCTGGCGCAGAAGAAGCGCTGGCTGCCCGAGCTGGTGACCATGGAGAAGGTCGCCTCCTGGGCGATCACCGAGCCCGACTCCGGCTCCGACCCCGTCGGCGGCAAGAAGACCAACCTGCGCCGCGGCGGCGAGGACAACATACACAACCGCCAGAAGACCTAACTCACCAACGGCCCGA
>NZ_JARWRU010000847.1 GCF_029867845.1 Nocardia farcinica
GCGACGCGCGCCCTCGCGCCGGCCGCCGCGCTCGGCGCGGGCCGCGCCCGGTTCGTCGTCCAGCCGCAGCGACAGGCCGATGCGCTGACGCGCGACGTCGACCTCGATCACCTTGACCTTGACGACGTCACCGGACTTGACCACCTCGCGCGGGTCCTTGACGAACGAACGCGACATCGCCGAGACGTGCACCAGGCCGTCCTGGTGCACGCCCACGTCGACGAAGGCGCCGAAGGCGGCCACATTGGTGACCACGCCCTCGAGCACCATGCCCGGCTTCAGGTCGGCGACCTTCTCCACGCCCGCGGCGAACTCGGCGGTCTTGAACTCGGGACGCGGGTCACGACCCGGCTTCTCCAGCTCGGCGATGATGTCGGTGACCGTGGGGACGCCGAACTTCTCGTCGGTGAAGTCCGCGGGCCGCAGGGCGCGCAGGGTGGCGGTGTCGCCGATCAGGCCGGTGATCTCGCGGCCGGTCGCCTCCAGGATGCGCCGCACCACCGGGTAGGCCTCGGGGTGCACCGCGGAGGTGTCCAGCGGGTCGTCGCCGCCGCGGATGCGCAGGAAGCCCGCACACTGTTCGAAGGCCTTCGGGCCGAGGCGCGGCACCTTCAGCAGGGCGGAGCGGGAGCGGAACGGCCCGTTGTCGTCACGGTGGGCGACGATGCTCTCGGCCACCGAGGAGCTGATGCCCGACACCCGCGACAGCAGCGGCACCGAGGCGGTGTTGACGTCGACGCCGACGGCGTTCACCGCGTCCTCGACGACCGCGCCCAGCGAGCGGGCGAGCAGCGTCTCGGACACGTCGTGCTGGTACTGGCCGACGCCGATGGACTTGGGGTCGATCTTGACCAGCTCGGCCAGCGGGTCCTGCAGGCGGCGGGCGATGGACACCGCGCCGCGCAGCGACACGTCGAGGTCGGGCAGCTCCTGGGAGGCGTAGGCCGAAGCGGAGTACACCGACGCGCCCGCCTCCGACACCACGATCTTGGTGGGCGTCTTCGCGCCCTCTGTGGCGCCGATGCGCGAGATCAACTCGGCGGCCAGCGCGTCGGTCTCGCGGGAGGCGGTGCCGTTGCCGATGGCGATCAGCTCGACGCCGAAGCGAGCCACCAGCGCGCCGAGCACGGCCAGCGACTTCTCCGTCTGCCCCTGCGGCTTGTGCGGGTAGATCACCTCGGTGGCGACCACCTTGCCGGTGCCGTCCACCACCGCGACCTTCACGCCGGTGCGGTAGCCGGGGTCGAGGCCCATGGTGGTCCTGGTGCCCGCCGGGGCGGCGAGCAGCAGGTCGCGCAGATTGGCGGCGAAGACCTCCACGGCGTCCTTCTCGGCGGCCTGACGCAGCCGCATCCTGGTGTCGATGCCGAGGCTGATCTGCAACTTCGTACGCCAGGCCCAGCGCACGGTGTCCAGCAGCCAGCCGTCGGCGGGGCGGCCGCGATCGGCGATGCCGAACTTCGCGGCGATCCTGGTCTCGTAGACGCTGCGCTGATTGGGCTCGGGTTCCTCGCTGTCGGGCTCGAGCCGCAGGCTCAGCACCTCTTCCTTCTCGCCACGGAAGAGGGCGAGCACGCGATGGGAGGGCAGCGAGCTGAACGCCTCGCTGAACTCGAAGTAGTCGGCGAACTTGGCGCCCGCTTCCTCCTTGCCCGGCCTGACCTCGGAGGTCAGTTGTCCGCGGTTCCACATCAGCTCGCGCAGCTCGCCCACCAGGTCGGCGTCCTCGGCGAAGCGCTCGACCAGGAGGGCGCGGGCGCCGTCGTGCTGTTGGGCGGTGTAGCCGGCCGGGTCGACGGCCGGATCGCCGAGCAGCGCGTCGGCGACCGGCTCGTGGCCCGCCTCGCGGGCGATCTGGGCCTTGGTGCGCCGCTTGGGCTTGTAGGGCAGGTAGATGTCCTCGACCCTGGCCTTGGTCTCGGCCAGCAGCAGGCTGCGGTGCAGTTCGTCGTCGAGTTTGCCCTGCGCGCGGATGGATTCGATGACCGCGGCGCGGCGCTCGTCCAGCTCGCGCAGATAGTGCAGCCGTTCCTCGAGCTGACGCAGCTGCGCGTCGTCGAGACCGCCGGTGACCTCCTTGCGGTAGCGGGCGATGAACGGCACGGTCGATCCGGCGTCGAGCAGTTCCACCGCGGCCCGGACCTGGCTCTCCCGCACGCCGAGCTCCTCGGCGATGCGCCTGCCGACACCGGCCGGGGGCGTGCGCGTGGCCGTCGGTGCGGCGGCGGTCGTATCGGTGCTGTTCGTCTCTGAACCGGCGATCTCGGGCGCTGTCGTCACGAGCGGCAACACTAGTCCCTCGGCTCAGTGACTCTCGCGCTGACGCAGGATGAACCGCTGCACCTTGCCGCTGGGGGTCTTGGGCAGGCTCGCCACGAAGTGCACACGGCGTGGGTAGGCGTGCGCGGCGAACCTGGTCTTCACCAGCCGCTGCAGTTCCTCGGCCAGTTCGGCGCTGCCCGAGGCGCCGCCGCGCAGCACGACGAACGCCTCGAGCACCTCGCCGCGCAGCTCGTCGGGCAGCCCGACGACCGCGGCCTCGGCGACCAGATCGTGCATGACCAGCACGCTCTCCACCTCGAACGGGCCGATGCGGTAGCCGGCCATGATGATCACGTCGTCGTCGCGGGAGGAGAAGTGGAAGCAGCCGTCGGCGTCGCGCGAGCCCGCGTCGCCGGTGAGGTACCAGCGGCCGTCGGGAGTGAAGCGTTCGGCGGTGCGCTCGGGGGCATCCAGATAGCCGACGAACCACATCAGCTCGCTGCGCTCGGCGTCGATCGCCAGCCTGCCCACCACGCCCGGCCCGACCTCGACGTCGGCGTCGTCGGCGAGCACGGTGCAGATCCAGCCGGGCAGCGGCCTGCCCATGGACCCGATCGGGGCGGGGGCGTCGAGCTGCTCGTGCCAGGCGTTGCAGATCACCATGCCGTGTTCGGTCTGGCCGTAGTGGTCGCGCACCGGCACACCGAGAGCGCGCGCGGACCAGGCGACCACGTCCGGGGTGAGCGGCTCGCCGGCCGAGGACGCGCGGCGCAGCGAGATACCCGGCGAGGGCGCGCCGGTCTCGCTGTCGGCCGAGCGCAGCGCGCGGTAGACGGTGGGGGCGGCGGCGAAGTTGGTGACGCCGAAACGCTCGAGCACCCGCAGGGTCAGGGCGGGCGAGAAGGCGGCGTGCAGCAGCAGGCTGCGCGTGCCGGAGGCCAGCGGGGCGAGGATGGCGTAGTACAGGCCGTAGGCCCAGCCGGGGTCGGCGGCGTTCCAGAACACGTCGTCGGGCCGCACATCGAGCGCGAACTCCTGATAGGCCTGGAAGGAGGCCAGGGCGCGGAGCGGGATCGGCACGCCCTTCGGGGTGCCGGTGGTGCCGCTGGTGAACAGCTGCACCAGCAAGCCGTCACCGCCGACGGCGACCGCCGCGCCGCGCGGGTCGTCGGCCGCGTGGGAGCCGACCAGTTCCGCGAAGTCCAGCGGTTCCCGGATGGACAGATCGGCCGCGGGCTCGCCCGCCACGACGAGCCGCCAGGGCGCCTCGGCGGGGATGTCCGCACCCGGCAGGAGCTTGGCGGCCTGGTCGGCGTCGGCCACGACCACGGCGGTGCGGGAGGCCTCCAGCCGCATGGCGATGGCGGGCGGGGCGAAGGCGGTGAACAGCGGCACGTGCACCGCGCCGCGCCGCCAGATGCCCAGCAGCGCGATGACGAGCTCGGCGGACTTGCCCATCAGGGTGGCGACGCGGTCGCCGGGGGCGACGCCGAGGCCTGCCAGCGCGGCGGCGAAGCGCGCGGATCGCTCGCGCAACACACCGTAGGTCAGCTCGGTCGAGGTCAGGTCGGATTCGATCACCGTGAAGGCGACGGCATCGGCGGGATGCCGATCGCACAGCAGCTCGGCGGCGCACGCGTCGGGGCCGTCGTAGCCCCGTAGGAGCTCGCTCACGCGCGCGTCCACATCCACACGGTTCTGCACGTCGATGGCCATGTCGGTCTCCTTCTCGGTGATGCGGACTACCCGTCGAATAGAATGTGGGTCTGATCACGTCGCCGACTACCCCCGAAAAGGGGTGACCGCTCTTGACAACCGTTCCCCTGCTCCGACCCCGGGACGC
>NZ_JARWRU010000848.1 GCF_029867845.1 Nocardia farcinica
GGTTGAGCGGGGGACGCCAGAAGTAGGTGCCGGGCCACATCTTTCCGTAGTTGTAATCGAAGGCGCCGTCGAGGCAGTAGGCCTCCTCGCTGCACGGGTGGTGCGCCAGCGGCACCTCCCGCCAGCCGGGCTTGGCCTTGATGAGGCGGGTGTAGAAGCCGGTGGTCGCGTCACGGTGCAGCAGCTTGATGTAGAGGCCGGGCACCGGGGTGCCGCCGAGATCGAAACGCATGGGGCTGCCGTCCTTGACGTCGATCCACGGCATCCCGGCGGTGTCGAGCACGATCAGCCGCTGGTCGGGACGCACGGTGTCCCATGCCTTTCCGGTGACCTCGAACTGCCCGGCCGCGCCCTCCCGGAACAGCAGGATCTCGGTGCCCTCGGCCACCTCGAGGGCGGGGGTGAGCACGCCGATCGGGGCGTGCCAGTAGCCCTCGGGGCCGAGCTCGGTGTCGCCGATGCGCACCCGGCCCGAGAGCACGTACCACTCCGTCTCGGCGTGGTGCACTCCCGCCGGCCGCGACCAGTCGCCGGTGAAGTGCACCTTCAGCGAGGCCGAGCCGTCCTCCTCGTCGTAGCTCAGGTTCCGCTGCCGCGCGGCGCCGGTGGCGTGCTCGAACTCGGCGGGATGCCAGATCAGGTCCTGTTCGTCGACGATTTCGACATGGGGCCGCATGACGCTCTCCTGGGGTGGCCGCAACTTTCCGCTACAGAACGTAGCAATTATCAATTTCGGAGACAAGATGTATCGTCAATTCGTGACCAGACCAGGACGACCGGCCGGACCGGCCACCGAGACCGAGGAGATCGTGCTCACCGCCGCGCTGGATCTCCTGCTGACCGAAGGCGCCACCGCCCTCACCCCCGCGCGACTGCACGCCGTGACCGGCGTGGCCCGCTCCACCGTCTACCGCCACTGGCCCACCCCGCGCGACGTCCTGGCCGCGCTCATCGCCGTCGCCCCCGATCCGCCGATCGAGACCAGCGGCGACCTGGCCGCCGACCTGCACGCCGCGGTCGACCGGCTCTGTGATCGCCTGTGCCACAAGCCCGTCGCCGCCTTCCTGCGCGCGCTCGTCACGGCCTCGGCCGCCGATCCGTCCTGCGCGGAATTGCGGCTGCGCTACGTCGATGACCTGCTCCAGCCCTTCCGCGCGGCCTTCCACGCACACGGCCGGGCCGGTGCGCGGGCGGCGGGCGAGGGCGACCTCGGCGCGGAAGCGGTCGAGGAAGCGGTCATGTCCGTGGTCTCGCCGCTGCTGGTCGACGCGCTGCTGCTGGACCACCCCGTCGACCGCGAGCGGGCGCACCGCGCGGTCGCCCACGTCCTCGCCCGCACCCACCACCTCGACGAGAACGTCCCGTGACCAATGTCGTCGGGCCGCGCGCCGTCTTCGGCGTCGTCGTGCCGAGCACCAATACCGTTGTCGAACACGACTACTGGCGCGCCGCCGTGCCCGGCGTGAGCTATCGCGCGGGCTCGATGTACCTGCCGAACCCGGTGATGGCCGACGACGACGGCTTCCGCGCCCTGCTCACCCAGATCCGCACGGCCATCGACGACGCCGTGCGCGACGTGCTCACCGCCGAACCCGACCGCATGGTCATGGGCATGTCCGCCGAGACCTTCTGGGGCGGCGTCGAGGGCAACGCCTCCTTCGAGCAGCGCCTGCGGTCCCGCACCGGCCTGCCGGTCACCACCGGCGCCTCGGCCTGCCGCGCCGCGCTGCGCGCCCTCGGCTGCCGCCGCATCGCGGTCTTCTCCCCCTATCAGCCCGTCGCCGACACGGAGGTCGCCCGGTTCTTCACCGAGGCGGGCTTCGAGGTCACCGCCATCACCGGCCTGCGCTGTCCCACCGCCCAGCAGATCGCCCGCGAGACACCAGAACGCATCCGCGTCACCGTCGACGCCGTCGACAGCCCCGAGGCCGAGGCCATCGTCCAGGTGGGCACCAACCTGTCCTTCGTCGCCCAGGCCGACGCGCTCGAGCGTGAACTCGGCAAGCCGGTGGTCGCCATCAACGCCGCCACGCTCTGGCATGCGTTGCGCGAGCACGGATTCGACGATCGCGTCGAGGGCGCGGGCAGTCTGCTGCGCGAGCACTGACCCGGCCCGCGCGCCGATCGATCGGGCGTCAACCGGTCGCCGCGGCGGCCGTTTCCGTCGCGGCGAGCAGGCCGCGGGCGTGGGCGATGGCATCGGGCGTGTGCTCGAAGATCTGCGCGTCGCCGCCCGCGGGGAGCGCGCCGAGGGTGGCGAGCTTGCGCCGGTGATCCTCGCGCAGACCCGACATGAGTACGGTGATGTGGCGATGCTGCAGTTTGCCGATGGCGTCGGCGAGCACCAGTGCGCCGGTGGTGTCGAGGGCGGTGATGTGCGACATGCGCAGGATCACCACCCGGACGTCGGCCACTTCGCTCAGCTCGAGCAGGAAGCGGTGGGCGGCGGCGAAGAACAGCGGGCCGTCGATGCGATAGGCGACGATGTGGTCGTGCAGCAGGCGGTGTTCCTCGGCCAGGTGCCGCTCGGCGACGGGCGTCTCGGCCTGCCGCTCGCCCCCCGGGGGCTCGTCGAGCGGGATCTGCTCCAGCCGGGCCTCCCTGGCGACCGCGCGCAGAGCGAGCACGACGGCGATGGCGATGCCGACGGCTACCGCGGTCACCAGGTCGGTGAAGACGGTGACGCCGAAGGTGATCGCCATGATCACCGCGTCGCCGCGGGACGCGCGGGCGATGGCCGCCAGCGAGGCGGTCTCGACCATGCGCACGGTGGTGGCCAGCAGCACGCCCGCCAGCGCGGCCAGCGGAATGTGGGCGACCAGCGGAGCGGCCAGGTAGACGATGCCCGCCAGCACCACCGCGTGGAAGAGCGCGGCCGACCTCGTGCGGGCGCCGGCGCGGACGTTGACCGCGGTGCGGGCGATCGCGCCGGTGGCCGGAACGCCGCCGAACAGCGGCGCGGCGATATTGGCCAGCCCCTGGCCGAACAGTTCGCGGTCCGGGTCGTGGCGGGTACCGACGGCCATGGAGTCGGCGGCGGTGGCCGACAGCAGCGATTCCAGCGCGGCCAGCGCCGCGACGGCAAGGGCGGGCCCGACGAGCGTGCCCAGCTGGTCGAGGGAGACGAACCCGATCGCGGGCGCGGGCAATCCGCTGGGGATCGCGCCGATCGCGAGCAGGTCGAGGGGGAAGACGCGGGCGGCGACGGTGGCGGCGACCACCGCGAGCAACGCGACCGGCAACCTGCGCAGGTAGCGGCCGCCGACGAGCACCACCGCCGCCACCACCAGCGCGGTGATCAGAGCGCCGGCGTGCGGATGGCCGATGAACTCGCGGACGGCGTCGAAGGCCACCTTCCAGACCTTCTCGCCCTCGATGTCCCCGACGCCCAGCGCCGCGGGGAACTGCTGCAAGGCGATGACCACCGCGATGCCCGCGGTGAACCCCTCGATCACCGGGGCGGGCATATAGCGCACGGCTCGTCCGACGCGGGCCAGTGCCAGCACCACCAGCACCAGGCCCGCCATCAATCCGACGGTCAGCACACCGTTCGCGCCGTGCTGGTGGAAGATCGGCACCAGCACCACGGTCATGGCCCCGGTCGGCCCGGTCACCTGGAACCGGGAGCCGCCGAAGACGGCGGCGATCGCGCCTGCCACCACCGCGGTGGCCAGGCCGGCGGCCGCACCCATGCCGGAGCTGATGCCGAAGCCGAGCGCCAGCGGCAGCGCGACCAGGGCAACCATCAGACCGGCCATCAGGTCCGCGCCGGGCGCGCGGACCGCCGGGCTCCAGTCCGACCAGGACGGCAGCAGTGCGCGCAGGCTCATTTCGCTTCGGCCAAGCGGGTCTTCAGCGCGGCCAGCTGCTCGCGCAACTCCTCGGGCAGGCGGTTGCCGCCGATGGTGGCGTACCACTCGTCGATGGAGCGGGTCTCGGCCACCCATTCGTCGATGTCGACGGCCAGCGCCTGCGCGGCCAGCGCGCGCTCCCGCTCGTCGAGGCCGGACAGGTCGAGCGCGTCGGGGGTGGGCACGTAGCCGATCGGCGTGAGTTCGGCCTCGGCCTCACCGTCGAGGCGGCGAAGGGCCCAGTCCAGCACGCGCACGTTGTCACCGAAGCCCGGCCACAGGAATTCGCGCCGCGGACCGCGACGGAACCAGTTGACCTGGAAGATCTTCGGCAGCCGGGCGCCGTCGCGCCGGGCCATCGACAGCCAGTGCGCGAAATAGTCGCCGACGTGGTAGCCGAGGAACGGCAGCATGGCCATCGGGTCGCGGCGCACCACACCGACCGCGCCCGCGGCCGCGGCGGTGGTCTCCGAGGAGAGCACCGAAGCGGTGAACACGCCGTGGTTCCAGTCGAAGGTCTCGGCGATCAGCGGCACCGTGCTCGCGCGGCGGCCGCCGAAGAAGATGGCCGAGATCGGCACGCCCGCGGGATCGTTCCACTCCGGGGCCACCGAGGGGCACTGCTCGATGGGGGTGCAGTAGCGCGAGTTCGGGTGCGCGGCGGGGGTTTCGGAGGCAGGCGTCCAGTCGCGGCCGCGCCAGTCGATCAGGTGCGCCGGGGGCTCGTCGGTCAGGCCCTCCCACCACACGTCGCCGTCGTCGGTGCGGGCGGTGTTGGTGAAGATCGAGTTGCCGCGCTCGATGGTGGCGACGGCGTTGGGGTTGGTCTTCGCGCCGGTGCCGGGGGCGACGCCGAAGAAGCCCGCCTCCGGGTTGACCGCGTAGAGCCTGCCGTCGGCGCCGAAGCGCATCCAGGCGATGTCGTCACCGACGGTCTCGGCCTTCCACCCGGGCAACGTCGGCTCGAGCATGGCCAGGTTGGTCTTGCCACAGGAGGACGGGAAGGCCGCGGCGATGTAGTGCGTCTTCCCCTGAGGGGAGGTCAGTTTGAGGATGAGCATGTGCTCGGCCAGCCAGCCCTCGTCGCGGCCGATGACCGAGGCGATGCGCAGCGCGAAGCACTTCTTGCCCAGCAGCGCGTTGCCGCCGTAGCCGGAGCCGTAGCTCCAGATCTCCCTGCGCTCGGGGAAGTGCGAGATGTACTTGGTCGAATCACAGGGCCACGACACGTCCTGCTGCCCCGGAGCGAGCGGGGCGCCGACCGAGTGCAGGCACTTGACGAACTCGCGGTCCTCGCCGAGCAACTCCCACACGGGTGTGCCGGAGCGGGTCATGATCTGCATCGACACCGCGACGTAGGCCGAGTCGGTGATCTGCACGCCGATCTTCGGGTCCTCGGCGTCGGTGGGGCCCATGCAGAAGGCGATGACGTACATGGTGCGCCCGGCCATCGAGCCGCGGTAGTGCTCGGTCATCACGGTGCGCATGTCCACCGGGTCGACCCAGTTGTTGGTGGGGCCCGCGTCGGAGCGGTCCTGCGAGCAGATGAAGGTGCGGTCCTCGACCCTGGCCACGTCGTCGGGGTCGGAGACGCACCAGAACGAGTTCGGCTTGGCCGTCAACGGGACGAAGGTGCCCTTGGCGACCAGTTCGGCGGTCAGCCGATCCCATTCCGCGCGCGAGCCGTCGCAGAACACGACCTCGTCCGGCGCGGTGAGATCCGCGATCTCACCGACCCAGGCAAGAACGGCTTCGTGCCTGGTCGGCGTGGATGCGGCGGCGACGGCATCGGTCATAGCGGATCTCTCCTTCACAAAGGTGCAATGTAGTTAGTTTAGAAAAGCTGCAATCAGTTCGACGCGTGAGAGTCGCCACACGACACCGGGGCGACGCGGGCCGAGGCGGGCTAGGCGGGCTGTTCGAGCGCTTCGCGCTGACCGGCGACCACCCCGGTGAGGATGGCTCGCGCGGTGGCCAGCAGCTGGGCGACCTCGGGGGTGGCGAGCTCATAGG
>NZ_JARWRU010000849.1 GCF_029867845.1 Nocardia farcinica
TACCGGGTGTGTGCCGTCGAACTCGAATTCGACGGCGACGCTGTCGGGTCCGGGCCGGATCGCGGTCACTTCGCCGACCGGCACGCCGAGGATCGTCACCCGGTCACCCACGTAAAGCCCCGGCGCGCTGCGGTATTCGGCGGTGATCCGGAAATCCGGCTCGTACTCGAGCCAAGCCACGGTGGCCCCAGTGATCGCCACGACGGTGGTGAGCAGGGCCAGTAGTCTCGGTGGTCGCCGCAGCGACATACGGCCGAGGTTTTTCATCGCGTGCCCCCTGGGCTGCCGGGAATCTGGCCTGCCAGATTCGCTGGGACGATGTTGTGCAGTAGAACGCCGAAGAACGGGCCGCTCGCGACCGCTTCGCCGACCTGGGTGGTGAACCGCTGGAGCCCGATGAGGATGCTGTTGAGGTTGTCGTAGTTGTTGTTCAGCGTGGTGATCAAGGCGTGCAGTTGATCCAGGGTCGGCTTCAGGGTCGCGGCGTTGTCCTCGGCGATCCCGGTGAGCGCGTCGGCCACCTGCTCTGCTTGGACGAGGATCCGGTGGATGGTGGCGGCTCGGGTGTCGAGCGCCGCCAGTAGTCCGCTGCCGTGCTCGAAGAGCGCGGTGACCTGCTGGTTGCGTTCGGCGAGGATGGCGCTTACCCCCTCAGCGCTGTCCAGCAGTTGCCGAATTCCAGCGTCACGTGACGCTATAGAGTTCGACAACCGGGAGAGGCCGTCGACGGTGGCCTCGAGGTCTTCGGGCAGCTCCTCTTGCAGTGCGCTCAACTGGTCGAGGGTCGCGGCCAGATTCGGCTTGTCGGTCTGGGCGATCTCGCCGGTGGCTTCCTGTAGTGACCGGGCGATGTCGTAGCCGGAGGTGGTGCGGGCCAGCGGGATGAGTGCTCCGTCGTCCAGATCCCCCGAACCGCGGGGGGCGAGCTCGATGAACCGCCTGCCCAGGACCGTCTCCACCTTGATCGTCGCGGTCGTTTCGTCGCCGAGGGCGGGATGGTCGCCGATGACATCGAACTCGACATCGACCTCGGTGCCGGCGAGTTCGATCGCCCGGACTTCGCCCACCGGCACTCCGGAGATCTGCACC
>NZ_JARWRU010000850.1 GCF_029867845.1 Nocardia farcinica
ACAACGCCCTGTTCACCGCCCAGATCGGCTTGATCGCCGAAGCCGTGCGCTTGGCCGCCGATCTCGGCGTCCCCGAGTCCGCCCTGATGTCGGCGCTCCCCCACGCCAGCAGTTCCAGCCGCGCGCTGGCCGGTGTCGCCGCCAGGGGCTCGGTCGCCGAATTCCGCTCTTCGGTAGGCGATTTCGTCCGCAAGGACGTGGCCGTCGCCCGCGCGCTCGCCGCCGGTCTCGGCGTCGAGCTCGGCGTCCTCGACGCCGCCATCGCGGCCGCGGAAACCAGCGCAGGCAGCCGGTGACCTCCGGCCGGTCGGGTCGCCCCCGGACGTCCGGTCTTACCCGGGTGCCCGCGCCGGCAGAGATCGGACCGGCATTTCCCGGCCGCCCGTGCGCCCGACGGATCACCGCTCACGTTCGGACCCGCCATCACTGCGGGCCCCACCGGAGCGTTCCCCCCGGCTCGAGGTCGTCGCCTCCGTACTCCGGCGAGTTGTTCTCCGGCAGCAGAGCACGCCCCACCCAGTCGGGCGGCCACGGCTCGGCAACGATCGAGATCGAGCTGTCGGCATCGCCGCAAGCGCCGTCCCGCGAGCCGAAAGACGATCGGGCATACCAGTGCCCGGCGCGGACCTGCACAGCGAGCGACCCGTCGACAACGGATACCACCCACCGATCCAGTTCTTCCAGCAGCGCGGCCGATCCCTCGTCACAGGCATCGCATCCACAGTCGGGGACGGTCGACACAGCGACGGCGGGATCACCGACCGCGACCGTCACACCGGCAGGCCGATCCCTCTCGGCCGGTGTGTGCACCGAAAAGACCAACGGCAGCCCGCCTCCGGCGGCGGGCACCAGCACCATGTCGCCCCCGTCGGCCCGGTGCGGACGCACCGCCCATCGCACCGACGAGCGCTCACGCGCCCACCCCCTGCCGCAGGACCGCCCGCCACGCCCGCGCGCGAGCCACGATGGTGTACCTGCCCGGCTCCGAACACCGCGAATACTCGTCGTCCGACCTCGAGCCGTCCGCGTGCGGATCGGGCCATCCGGTGGCCGACTCGCCCGCGATCGTGCGGAAAGCCGCATCGACGTCATCGAGCAACCTGCAGATGTCGACGGAGAGCACCGCGGGCGCAGCCTCGGGTGCCACCACTCGCCGCCACAGATTTCCGTTGTAGTCGTCCCACCAGGACAAGCCCATCCCCACCCGACGACCGTAACCGATGATGGCACGACCCCGGTCCCACGGCGCCCCGGCCGACAGCATCGGATCGGGCGGACTACTCGACCTCGATCGCCCGTTCCGGGCACGCCCCGATCGCCTCGTCCACCACCTTCTCCAGATGCGCGGGCACCTCAGTGGCGACGACCTCGGCATAGCCGTCGTCGTTGATGTCGAACACCTCGGGGCACATGCTCACGCACACCCCGTGGCCCCGGCAGCGGTCCGCGTCCACGGTGACCTTCATGCGCGCGCCTCCTCCACGACGTCGAATTCCAGGTGCAGTCCGGTGAGCCCGCGCAGGATGAACGTGGGCAGGTAGTCGAACTCGCGGGCGCCCGCGGGCCCGTGCACCGACGCGTCGATGCGGATGTCGCTGGTGCGGGCCAGCAGCCGTTCGATGGCGACGCGGGCCTCCGCGCGGGCCAGCGGCGCGCCGGGACAGGTGTGCGGGCCGCGGCCGAAGGCCATGTGCGAGCGGGCGTTCGAGCGCGTGGGGTCGAAGGCGTTGGGGTCGGTGAAGCGGCGCGGGTCGCGGTTGGCGGCGCCGTTGACGACCATGAGGATGCTGCCCTGCGGCACCGGAACCCCGCCCACGGTCGTGTCCACCTTGGCGAGCCGGAAGTCGCCCTTCACCGGGCTCTCCGCGCGCAGCGACTCCTCGATGAAGTTGGGGATGCGGCTGGTGTCGGCGCGCAACCAGGCCTGAAGTTCCGGCTTCTCGGCCAGTGCGCGGAAGGCCGAGCCGAGCAGGCGCACGGTGGTCTCCTGACCCGCGGAGAACAGATTGGCCGCCACCCGCACCACGTCGAGCACCTCCGGTTCCGAGCCGTCGGGGAAGGTGGCGACCGCCATGCTGGTCAGCACGTCCTCGCGGGGTTCGCGGCGGCGCTGTTCGATATAGGAGGAGAACTTGCCGTAGAGGAACTCGATCGGGTTGTGCTGCATGCCTTCACCCTCGGTGCTGCCCACATTGCTGTTGGCGCGGTGCTGACGCTGCAGGGCGTGCAGGAATTCCTCCTGGTCCTCCGGCGGCACGCCGAGCAGGTCGGCGATCACGTAGAGGGTGAAGGGGCCGGCGAAGTCGCGCACCAGATCACCACGACCCTCGGCCAGGTAGTCGTCGAGCACGCGATCGGCGATCGACCACATCGCCTCTTCGTTCTCCTTGAGCCGCTTCGGGGTGATCAACCGCATGAGCAGGGCGCGGTGCGCGGTGTGGACGGGCGGGTCGAGGGTCGGCAGCTGATCGCTCATCGGCAGCTTGTCGCGATGTTCGGCGATCAGCTCGTCGACGTTGTCGGCACCGGCCAGCGGCACCGGGAAGCCGGGGAACGGGCCGGTCACCGAGATGCAGGAGGAGAAGCGATCGGTGTCGTTGTAGACCTCGATGGCTTCGTCGTAGCCGGTCACCATGATGACGTCGTGGTGGTTCTCCCGTTGCACCGGGCACTGTTCGCGCAACGCGTCGAAGTACGGGTAGGGATCGGCGACGAGCTCCTGACCGAGGAAGAAGTCCAGATCCTGAAAGTTGTTCGCCACTCGACGTTCCCTTCGACATCCACAACCACGGACGACATCGCGACCACGGGCACGGTCCTGCGCACCGTCCCGGCGATCAACTGTCCGCCAACTGAAATTTTCACAGTTGAGAATATGCCTCTCATCTGTGAGTATGAGATTTCCACACCGTCGCCCGCGCGTCAACTCCAGAAGGGCGTTTCCATGACTGTCGATCTCTCTCCCGAGCAGCGGTTGTTCCGCGACACCACCCGCGAATTCCTCGCCGGGACGGTTCCCGTCGAGAAGGTGCGCGCGCTCGCCGACAGCGCGGCGGGCTTCGAGCGCGCGTGGTGGCGACGGGCCGCCCGACTCGGGTGGACCGCACCGATGGCCGACGAAAGATCGGGGGGCGGAAGCATTCCCGGTAATCCTACGACCGATCTGACCCTCGTCGCCGAACAACTCGGCGCGGCGTGCGCGCCCGGCCCCTTCGTCACCGTGAGCGCGGCGCTGTCCGGGCTCACCTGCTTCCCCGACCACTGCGGCGACGTCATCGGCGCGGTCGTCGCCGGGGAAGCCCTGATCTCGTGGGCGCTCTACGAGCCCGGCCGCGGCCTCGACGTGCTCGCCCGCGGGGGCTCGGCGGCCGACGTTCCGCTCACCGGGACCATCGCCGCGCCGCACGCGGGCGGCTACCGCCTCACCGGCGTCAAGGACCGGGTGGAGGCCGCCGATCAGGCCGATCTGTTCCTGGTGACCGCGCTCGGCCCGGCGGGCACCGTCCAGCTGCTCGTGCCCGCCGACACCCCCGGCGTCACCGTATCCCTCGGCTGGACACTGGATCTCGTGCGCCGCACCGGCCGGGTGAGCTTCGATGAGGTGCTGCTGCCCGAGTCGGCCGTGGTGCATTCCGGCGCGGCCGCCGTGGCCGCGGTCCGCCGCCAGCTGCACACCGCGGCCGTGCTGACCGCCGCCGAGAGTGTCGGGGCCACCGGCCGCGCCATGGAGGCAACGGTGGGCTGGCTGCGCGACCGCTACACCTTCGGCCGCCCGCTGGCCTCCTACCAGGCGCTCAAGCACCGGATGGCCGACAACAAGACCTGGCTGGAGGCCGCGCGCGCCACCACCTACGCCGCCGCGAAGCTGGTCGACGCGGGTGATCCCGGCGCCGACGAGGCGGTGAGCGTCGCCAAATCCTATGTGGGAGCCAAAACTCCGGTGATCGTGCAGGACTGCGTGCAACTGCACGGCGGCATCGGCGTCACCTGGGAGCACGATCTGCACCTGTATCTGCGCCGGGTGACCTACGGCCGCGCGCTCTACGGCACGCCCGAGGAGCACCGCCGTCACATCACCGACCTCATCGACCGCGCCGCCTGAACCCTCGTCACCCGCAGGAGCCCGCCATGACCACCGATCCCGAGCCCGTCGAGGATTTCCGCGCCCGCGCCCGCGCCTGGCTGCGCGACAACCTGCCCGCCGCCCCCGCCGACGCGGGCAAGACCGACACCGAGGAGGCCTGGGACCGCGCCCGCCAGGTGCAACGCATCCTGTTCGACGGGGGCTTCGCCGGCATCTGCTTCCCCAAGGCCTATGGCGGGCTCGGTCTCACCCCGGCGCATCAGGCTGCCTTCACCGAGGAGTCGCTGCCCTACGAGATGCCGGTGATCCTCAATGTGCCGACGCTGGCGATCTGCGCGGCGACCCTGCTCGACCTCGGCACCGAGGAGCAGAAGCGCGAGCATCTGCCCCGGGTGCTGCGCGGCGAGGAGATCATGGTGCAGTTCCTGTCCGAACCGAGCGGCGGCTCGGATCTGGCCGGGCTGACCACCCGCGCGGTCCGCGACGGCGACCGCTGGCTGCTCAACGGCTCCAAGATCTGGAGTTCGGGCGCCTATGCCGCCGACTACGGCCTGTGCCTGGCACGCACCAACTGGGAGGTGCCCAAGCATCGCGGCCTGACCCTGTTCCTGGTGCCGGTGCGCGCCGAGGGCGTGACGGTCCAGCGCATCAGGCAGGTGACCGGCTCCACCGAGTTCTGCCAGGAATTCTTCGACGATGTCGCCCTGCCGGAGGAGGCCGTGATCGGCGCGGTGGACGGGGGCTGGCAGGCCGCCTCGCGCCTGCTGTTCCACGAGCGCGCCGCCCTCGGCGGCACCTCCCCGTACACCAGCGGCGCCCGCCCCCATCTCGGCGGCGACGTGGACCGCCTGGTGGCGCTGGCCCGCGCGGGCGGGCACTGGCACGACCCGCGGGTGCGCGAGGACATCGGCGAGGCCAGGGCGATGAACGTGGTCCGCGACCAGCTCATCGACCACATCACCGGCGCCGTCACCCACGGCGATCTCCCCGCGTCGGCCGGGGCCATCACCCGCCTGTTCAGCGCCGAAACCGCCTGGACGCAGGCGGACACCGCGGTGCGCATCGCGGGCTCGACCGCGGCCACCCATCACCCGGGCGATCCGGTGGACACCGCCGAGGTCGGCACCGACTACCTGTTCCGGGCGGCGTGGAGCCTGGCGGGCGGCAGCACCGAGATGGCGCGCAATGTGATCAGCGAACGGGTCCTCGGCATGCCGCGCGAGCAGGTCGCGGACAAGGACGTGCCGTTCAACCAGGTGCCGCGCGGGCGCACCGGCGGCTGACCGGTGTCCTGGGGGCGCTGCCCCGCGCTCAGCCGCGCACGTCCTCCCAGACGAAGCCGTCGGGATCGGTGAAGGAACCGACCGAGCCCGCGAGCACCAGCCGGTGCGATCCGGCGCCCTCCGGGGCGACCCCGGCGTCCTTGGCCGCCATCCGACGCCCGTAGAGCCCGAGCGTCACCGCCGAGGCCCCAGGGGCGAACTCGACATACCGGCTGCCGTAGCTCTTGGTCACCGTCAGCCCGCGCTCGGCATAGCACTGCTTGGTCGCCTTGACCTTGTCGACGCCGAGCAGCACCACGAAGTCCTCGACCGCGCGGGTGGTCGGGCCGCTGTCCTTCTTCTTCTGGGTCGCGATCTTCCAGAGCGTGCCGTCGGGCGCCTGCACCACGGCGCCGTACCCCCAGAGGTTCTTCTTCCCCGGCTTGACGACGGTGGCTCCCGCCGCGACGGCGGTGTCGACGTAGCTGTCCACATCGCTGGGCTGCGGGACGACCAGGGAGAGCACGAAGCCGCGGAACCCGGAGGTGGGGGCATCGCCGGCCCGCACCCGTACCCGGTCGCCGAGGCCGAAGGCGGCGTCGAGGAAGCGCTGTGCGGCGGCGGGGTCCTCGACCTCGAGCACGATGTGGTCGACAGTGGTCTGATCTGCGGTGATGTTCATGTCCATGACGCTAGGCGCACACCGGGCCGCCGTGCTTCTCGATTCCTGACCGGTTGCCGCCCCGCGGCGCGGCGTGATCCAGCGCACTGCGGCCGTCCCGACCGGAAGGCCCGCCCGAGCGGGCGGATTACGC
>NZ_JARWRU010000851.1 GCF_029867845.1 Nocardia farcinica
AACTGGTCGAGGACTGACCATCCGGTCCGGCGGCGCCGCTCAGCCGATGCGAGCGCCGCAGTCGAGGAGGGTGGCGCGCAGCAGCAGCGCCGCCTCCGGGCCGATGACCCCGTCGGTCAATTCGAGGTAGCGGGAACAGAATTCGGGGCCGTGCGGGGGCAGCGGGCCGGAATCGGGGGCCAGGTGGTGGGCGAGTTCGTGCAGGATCACCAGTTCGCGTAGAGCCCAGGCGGTGTCGCCGGTGTGCAGGGGAACGGCCAGTTCCGCGCGGGCGGGGTCGTAGTGCGCGGCGGCGGCGCCCGCGCGGGAGCGGACGCGGACCGGGACGGCGGCGCGATCCCACCGGGCGCGGACCCAGTTGAGGGCCAGGACACGATCGGCGTAGTGCTGGACGGACTCGACGGAGGCGAAACGGCGCTCGACCGGGAGGGTCAGCAGGGAGCCGTGGAATTCCACCGTGCGGTGACCGGCCTCGTCGGCGCGGTCGAACATGCCGCGGACCAGCTGTTCGGCGTCGTAGACGCGAGCGCGCTGGGCGTCGCGCGCGGCGTTCATTCGCGACCTCCCGGCCCGGGCGCCAACGCGCCTCTGGCCCCGCCCAATTCGGGGTTCGGCCCCAGCCGCGCGACCAGGCCCGCGCGGTCACCGGCCTTGCGCGCGGCGGCGGAGTGTCCGGTGGTGGCGGCGGGACCGCGCCAGGTGCCGCGCGCCTCGGAGGTGCGGGTGTTGAAGTCGGCGAGTTCGATCTCCTTGTTCCGCAACGCCACAGCGGTGCCTGTCCCCACACCGGCCTCCGCCGCACCGGACACACCAGCACCGGACACACCAGCACCGGACCCGGCTTCCTCGGCGACGGCCTCGGCCTCGACCGTGGACTTGACCTCGGCGAGCCTGCGGCCGATCCGCTCGGCGAAGGCCAGCTGGAAGTTCAGCCGGGCGGTCACCGCGGCGGCGGGGACGCGGACCCGGCGGCGGAGCACCGCGCCGCCGCGGCGCTCGGTGACGATCTTGTCCACCGTGGCCTCCCGGTAGGCGCCGGACTTGATGTAGTGGTCGCCCGCGCGCACCATCTGCACCAGCAGGCTCGAGTACAGCGCCTCGCACAGGTCGATGTCGGCGGCGAAGCCGTAGGCGTAGACCTGGGTGGAGGTGCGGGCGACGTCGCAGCGGACGTTGTTGGCGTGCGCGATGGCGACGAACAGCGCGACATAGGTGCGCAGACCCTTGCGGCCCTGTTCGCCGATCGGGATGATCCGCTGGACCGGGGCGACCCGCCGCTCCCGGCCCGCCATGTGCGCGCGGGCCACCGCCAGATCGATGGACGAACGGGTGGCCAGGCGCTGGGCGGCGGCGAGGAATGCCTCGGCCTCGTGCTCGTTGTCGGTGGCCTCGGCCTTGCGCAGCAGCCCGCCGATGCGGGTCAGCATCCGCTCGGGAACCTGGTTCGGCGCACTCATCGCGAGCCAGCCTAGCCGCGCGCCCCGACAGCGCCCGGCGCCCGCGCCCCGGGTCCGCGAGCGGCCCGAATCCCGAGCATGATCGGACGCGGGCAGAGCGCACCATGTATCTTGCGTGTTGCACCGGCCTCGGTGTGCTGCCGCTCACGTCGTAACCCGCAGACGTCGTTGATTTTTTGGAGAGTGTCCGCGATGGCTTGGAAAAAGGTGTCGTCCCTACGTTCATCGGTCGTGCCGCGCGCCGCGATGGTCGCCGCGTCGGCCGCGCTGCTGACGGCCACCTTCGCCACCGCCTGCTCCAGCGACAGCGGCGGCAGCCCCACCAGCGAGAACCTCGAGGGCCGCGGCCCGATCACCTACGTCGAGGGCAAGGACACCACCGAGACCGGCGTGGTCAAGCAGCTCATCGAGCGCTGGAACGCCTCGCACCCGGACGAGCAGGTGACCTTCAAGGAGCAGTCCAACGACGCCTCCCAGCAGTACGACGACCTGGTCGAGCACATGCGCTCCCAGCAGTCGGACTACGACGTCATCGCCCTCGACGTGCCGTGGACCGCGGAGTTCGCGGCCAAGGGCTGGATCCAGCCGCTGAAGGACAGCTTCTCGATCGACACCTCGACGCTGCTGTCGCCCACCGTGGCCAGCGCCACCTACAACAACACCCTCTACGCCGCGCCGCGCAACACCAACGGCGGCCTGCTGTTCTACCGCTCCGACCTGGTGCCAGAGCCGCCGAAGACCTGGAACGAGATGCTCGGCATGTGCCAGATCGCCCGGGACAACGGCATCGGCTGCTACGCCGGTCAGTTCGCCCCCTACGAGGGCCTGACCGTGAACACCTCCGAGGTCATCAACGCCTTCGGCGGCAGCTTCGTCGGCCCCGACGGCAAGACCGCGACCGTGGACAGCCCGCAGGCCCGCGCCGGCCTGAGCACCCTGGTCGACGCCTACAACAACGGCGACATCCCGAAGGAAGCCATCACTTTCAAGGAGCCGGAGGCGGCCAACGCCTTCACCCAGGGCAACCTGCTGTTCATGCGTGGCTGGCCGTCCACCTTCGGTGACGCGAGCGGCGAGGGTTCGCTGGTCAAGGACAACTTCGGGGTCGCCCCGCTGCCGGGTGAGAACGGTATCGGCGCCTCCACCCTCGGCGGCTACAACGCCGCGATCAGCTCCTTCTCCAAGCACAAGGCCACCGCACTCGACTTCCTGCGCTTCCTGATCAGCGAGGACGCCCAGCACATCGTCGCCTCGGGCGCCCTGCCGTCGGTGCGCGCCTCGCTCTACGACGAGCCCGCCCTGATCGCCAAGATGCCGTACCTGCCCGCGCTCAAGGAGTCCATCGCCGGCGCGGTGCCGCGCCCGGTGACCCCGTTCTACCCGGCGGTGTCGAAGGCCATCCAGGACAACGCCTATGCTGCCCTGACCGGAGCAAAGTCCGTCGACGCCGCGATCGTCGACATGCAGAAGGGCATCGAGACCGCCGGTTCGTAGGCGGTGACGCGCACGGACCCGACCAGCCCGTAGGAGAAGAGAGAAACGGTGTCGGTTCCCCCGAACGCGGCCCCACCCCTGTCGAAGGACGAATCCGTCGCGCCCCGGCGCGGGTTCCTCGCCGGGCTGGGAGCCGAACTGCGCGCCTCACGACGGGCGTGGCTGCTGGTCACGCCCGTCCTGCTGGCCCTTGCCGTGGTCATCGGTTATCCGGTGGTGCGCGCGCTGTACATGTCCTTCCAGAAGGATGCCGGGCTCGATCCGAGCACCGGGATGTTCGTCGAGGGCGGCAGCGCGGGCTTCGACAACTACCTGCACTGGTTGTTGCAGCAGTGCACGCTGC
>NZ_JARWRU010000852.1 GCF_029867845.1 Nocardia farcinica
GTCCTACATGTTCCACATGATGAACGAGGCCCGCCTCGGCGTCGGCCTCGGCGCCACCGCGCTCGGCTACACCGCCAACCTCAAGTCGCTGCGCTACGCCCGCGAGCGCGCCCAGGGCCGCCCGGTGACCGCCAAGGACTCGGCCGCGCCCCAGGTTCCGATCATCGAGCACACCGACGTCAAGCGCATGCTGCTGGCCCAGAAGTCCTACGTGGAAGGCGCGCTGGCGCTGCTGCTGTACTGCCACCGCCTGGTCGACCTGTCCGAGACCGCCGACACCGCAGAGGCCGCGCGCGAGCACACCCTGCTGCTGGAGATCCTCACCGGTGTCGCCAAGAGCTGGCCGTCGCAGTGGTGCCGGGAAGCCAACGACCTGGCGATCCAGGTGCACGGCGGCTACGGCTACACCCGTGAGTACGACGTCGAGCAGCATTACCGCGACAACCGCCTCAACCCCATCCACGAGGGCACCCACGGCATCCAGGGCATGGACCTGCTCGGCCGCAAGGTGATCCAGCACGACGGCGCCTCGCTGAAACTGCTCGACCGGCACGTGCGCGCCACCGTCGCCGCGGCGGGCGGACTCGGCGGCGAGGCGGCGGAATTCGCCGCCGCCCTCGACACCTCCTGGCAGCGCCTGCTCACCGTCACCATGACCGTGCTCAGCGCGGGCGACCCGGCCGTCACCATGGCCAACTCCACCGCCTATCTGGAAGCCTTCGGCCACCACGTCGTCGCCTGGATCTGGCTGGAACAGGTGCTCGCCGCCCACGGCCGCGAGGGCGACTTCTACGCGGGCAAGCGCGCCGCCGCCCGCTACTTCTTCCGCTACGAGCTCCCCAGGACCGGGCCCCAGCTCGACCTGCTGGCCTCCCTCGACCGCACCACCCTCGAGATGGAGGACGCCTGGTTCTGAACCGGGCCACAACCCGCCGGTCGAGCGCGTCACCACCGACCGGCGGGTCGGACGCTCACCACCGGTGTGCCGGGCGGATCGACCCCGCTCGGTCCGGTGACGCTCAGCCCGCCTCGCCGAGCGCCTCGACGCGGCGGTCGTGACCGGCGAAGGTCGGCCCGCGCCTGCCGTCCTTCTCCGCGGCCAGCTTGGTGAAGGCCTCGTGCATGACCGCCCAGTAGGTGTCGCCCTTCGCGCGGCGCCTGTCGGCCCGCTTCCAGTAGCCGGGGATGCGCCGGTCGAGGTTCGCCAGGCGTATCTGCGCGGTGATGAGTTTGGGGGCAAGCCGCCCGATCCGGGTCGGCTCGGGGGTGCCCGTGATGCGCCGTCCGAGGAACTGCCCGCCGATGAAAAAGTACAGGCCGTGCAGGGCCTGGTGGATCGCCGACTTCACCTGTGCGTCGATCACCGGGACACGCACCTTGTCCATCAGGGTGTCGAGCATCATCTCCGAGACGTCGTTGAGCGCCTCGGCGTACTGTGACGGCGGCTCCATCACCGCATAGCCGTAGTCGAGCAGCTCCACCGCCTCGGCGAAGTTGCGCGGGATCACCGCCTCCCGGATGCCCATGATGTGGCCGATGTAGGACCAGAAGACATTGAGGTCCTCGAGGTCGCGGTAGTCGAAGCGACGGCCGTAGTTGATGTCGTACATCAAGTTGGCGACACCGAACGACGGGATACCGCCGGACATCTCGGCGTTGGAGATCGGCACGCCGTGCTCGGCGACCCATTCCTCACCCCACTTCTTGCGCAGCACCATCCGCGCCTGGGCGTGCATGAGGCGCACCCGGACCGCGTTCTTGAACGCCGTGCCGAACCGGTCCAGCGCGCCCGGGGCGGGCAGGTGCAGCCAGAATTCGGCGGACTCCAGCGACCGGTTGATCATGTCGCGCTGCATGCGGCCCATCGTGCCGACGGCGTCGCCGACCGAGCCGCCCTGCACGGTGGCCAGGGTGTTGAGGAAGATCAGCGACGCCTTGCCCGCCGGGGTCACACTGTTGGCGACGATCGCGCCCCGGTCGACGCGCTCCTCGGTGATCCAGGCGGGTGGGTTGTCGATGTGCTCGAAGAGCGCGACCAGCTCGTGCGGCGGGTCCTCGATGGTGTCGAGCCCGAAGTCGAGGGCACGTTCGAACAGTTCCCGGCCCTTGCGCGTGGGCAGCCTGCGGAACATCCGCACGACCGCGTCCATCTCCGGGTCGCCGACCCACAGGTGGTCCTTGGCGCGCGCCACGATGCCGTCGGTGTCGGGGAGGCGATCCCGCACGTCGACCCACCCGTCGAGCAGCCGATGACGAGCCGGGGTCCAGTCCGGGTTGAACTTCGGCCGCTCGGGCGGTGCGGGCCGCAACGGACGTCCGAGTACGGGATCGATCGGGGCGTCCGGCGGGGGCGGCGGCGCGAGCGGATCGAGTTCATCGAGAACGGTCGTCACGACGGTCTCCTTCGGGAGGACGAACAGATCAAGGGGTCGATATCAGGAGGTCGAACGATGTCGACCAACTGAAGATGTCGACCAACTAAGTCATCTTAGTTATCTAAGCTACTCCCCCGATGGGCGGCGCTCGCGGGGATTCGTGAACTCGATCTCGACATCGACCTCCCGCGGCCGGAGCGGTCAGCGCCCGTCACCGGCCGGCCGGTGTGCTGTCGGCGATCCGTTCCTCCACCCAGCGCGGCGGCACCGGCGACAGGTCGTGGGCGTCGACCCCGACGTGGAGGATCAGGTGTTCGGCGGTTGTGCCGCTGCCGCCGCCACGATCGGAGGCATTCGAATCGGCGTGATCGAAACTCGACAGCCCGGCGGCCGGGTGGCGCAATAGCCCCGGCCCAGAACCGTCGGCACTGGTCGAAGCGTGACCTGGGTGGCGGAAAGTGAGCGCGATCTCACGACCGGCTCCGCCGGCCGGGTCTCGGCCCGCCCCGCGGCGTCTATCGTCGCTGTTCGTGCAGGTCAGCGAGGGAGAGGCAGAGCGAATGGGTGAGCGGGTCGCACCGATCCGGCGGTTGCGCGCCGACCACGCGCGCCAGGTCGCCGACCTGCTGCGCCACCAGATCCACCAGGGCGCCTTCGCCGAGGCGATGCCGGGCGAACAGGACCTGGCGGCCGAATACGGCGCCTCCCGCAACACCATCAGGGAGGCGCTGACTCTGCTCAAGGAGGAGGGGCTGATCGAGCGGGCGCCGAAGGTGGGCACCAGAGTCGCGCAGCGCAAGTACGACCACGGCCTGGACGAACTGCTCGGCCTGCAGGAGACGCTCAAGGGACACGGCACGGTCCGCAACGAGGTCAGGATCGCCACCCACATCACTCCCCCGCCCGCCGTCGCGCGCAGGCTGGAACTCGCCCAGGGCGAGCGAGTGGTGCACGTGGAGCGATTGCGCTACCTGGCCGACATGCCGCTGAGCCTCGACCTGACCTATCTCACCCCGGACATCGGCGCCCAGGTGCTCGAGCACGATCTCGAGCACAACGACATCTTCGTGCTCATCGAGCAGATCGCCGGTTGCTCGCTCGGCTCGGCGGATCTGGCGCTCGAGGCGGTGGCTGCCGACCCGCACACCGCCACCACCCTTGATCTGCCCGCGGGCGCGCCACTGCTCATGCTCGAGCGACTCTCGCGGCTCGAGGACGGCAGGCCGGTGGACCTGGAGTACATCCGCATGCGCGGCGACCGAATCACCATGCGCGGCAGTCTGTCCCGCGGCAATCCCGAATGGAGGGTCCTGTAATGGCACTGGTGAACCAGCGCGCCGACATCCCCGTCACGATCGACGAATCGCTGTGCATCGAGGGCTGCACCCTGTGCGTGGAGATCTGCCCGCTCGACTCGCTGGCGATCAACCCCGACAACGGCAAGGCGTACATGCACGTCGACGAGTGCTGGTACTGCGGCCCCTGCGCCGCCCGCTGCCCCACCGGCGCGGTCTCGGTGAACATGCCCTACCTGCTCCGCTGAGCCGACCGGGCCCCGGCCCCGAACGATCACATCCAGAGAACACGACCGAGAGAGAACGATGAAAGCACGCCTGGTCCCCGTCCTGCTCGCCGCCGCCCTCGCCGCGGCGGGCTGTTCTCTGGAGCCCTCCGACGACACCCCCGAGGGCACCGTGAAGGTGGTCATCGGCTACCAGTCCAAGACCATCAACACCGTGACCGCCGGAACCCTGTTGCGTGCCAAGGGCTTCCTGGAGGAACGCCTGGCCGG
This sequence comes from Nocardia farcinica, assembly GCF_029867845.1. Lineage (GTDB taxonomy): Bacteria > Actinomycetota > Actinomycetes > Mycobacteriales > Mycobacteriaceae > Nocardia > Nocardia farcinica_A. Next base: position 4,168 of record NZ_JARWRU010000852.1, read on the forward strand.
GATCACCGCGGCCGGTGGCGCGAGCTATCAGGTCGAATGGCAGGACTACGACACCGGCGCGCCGATCACCGCGCAGATGGTGGCGGAGAAGATCGACATCGGCTCGATGGGCGACTACCCGCTGCTCATCAACGGCTCGCGCACCCAGGCCAACGAACGCTCGGCCACCTCGCTGGTCTCGGTGACCGGCTACAACCCCAAGGGCGCGCTGAACATGGTGGTGGTGCCCAAGGATTCGACGGCCACGGACCTGAACGACCTGGCGGGACAGAAGATCTCCGCGAGCGTCGGCTCGGCGGGCCACGGCACGCTGGTGCAGGCGCTGTCCCGGGCGGGCATCGACCCGGCCACGGGTGTGGAGGTGGTCAACCAGCAGCCGCAGGTCGGCGCGAGCGCGCTCGAGTCGCACCAGGTGAGGGCGCTGTCGCAGTTCGTGGCCTGGCCCGGCCTGCTGGTCTTCCAGGACAAGGCCGAACTGCTCTACGACGGCGCCGAACTGGACTACCCGACCTTCCACGGCGTGGTCGCTCGCCGCTCCTACGCCGCCGAGCACCCCGAGGTGCTGCAGGCATTCCTGGCCGCCCAGCTGGACGCCACGAACTTCCTCAACGAGCAGCCCTTCGAGGCGGCACGCATCGTGGCCGAGGGTTCCGGCCTGCCGCAGGAGGTCGTCTACCTCTACAACGGCCCCGGCGGCACCAGCTTCGACACCACCATCAAGCCGAGCCTGGTGGAGGCGCTCGCCGGCGACGTGCCCTATCTGAAGTCCATCGGCGACTTCGCCGAACTCGACATCGACGGCTTCGTCGACGACGCCCCGCTGCGGGAGGCCTTCGCCGTCACCGGCCAGGGCGACTACGACCGGGCCATGGCCGAGACCGCCAACCCGAGCCGAGTCACCGGCACCGATCCGGTCTGCGCGATCGAGGTGACGAACCCGGCGACCGCGGGCGAGGTGTGGATCGAGGGCGCCGACGCGCCGCAGCCCGCCGCCGATCCGAACTGCCTACTGCGCGCGGTGCGCGAGGCGAAGGCCGCGGGCGCCCAGGTCCGCGCCGTCTACATCCCGGACGCCGAGCTGGGCACCCGCTGGTTCGCCGACAAGGCGATCTGGCTGCGCGACGGCGCGAACTTCCTGCCCTTCACCACCGAGTCCGCCGCCCAGCGCTACCGGCAGGCCCATCCGGGCGCGGTGGCCGTCTCCTACGAGCAGGCGATCGCCGAGGTGCGTCCGTGAGTGCCGTCGCCGAATCCGCCGCCGGGACGGCCGCCGCGACCGTGAAAGCGGTCCCTGCTGCCGAGACCGCCACCCACCCGACCGCCGCGCTCGAGACCACCCCCACCGAGCCCACCACCACCCAGACCACCACCACCGAGACCACCCCCCCCGAGACCCGCGCGGCCCGGCCCGCCCCGGCGCCCCCCCCCCCCCCCCCCGAGGGCGGGGGGTGGTTACGCTGCGCCTCGGGTGCGGTCGAGGGTGCGGACGTACCGCTCGTACTCGCGGCGGCGGCGTTCGCGTTCCTCCTGCTCGGCCCGCCGCGTCTCCTCCTCAGCACGCTGCCGGTCGAAGGTGGTGCGGGCGGCGGTCACTCGTTCGAGGGCCGCGTAATAGTTCGCTTCCCAGCGACCGCCGAGGTTGACGTACATTTCGGCTCGTTCGGCGGCGTCCTGCAAGGCGAGGAGTTCGCTGTA
>NZ_JARWRU010000853.1 GCF_029867845.1 Nocardia farcinica
GCACCATGTAGCCGGGCAGGTGCTCGCGCACGGCGGCGAGCACGGCGGTGGCGTCCAGGCCCGCGCCGCGGACGTAACCGCCGCGCGCGTCGCGGCCCGCGGCGTCGGCGGCGACCACGACGGCGGCATTGCTCACCCCCGGCACGGCGGCCAGGGCGGCCTCGATCTCGCCGAGCTCGATGCGCTGGCCGCGCAGCTTGATCTGGAAGTCGTTCCGGCCAAGCTAGACCAGGTCGCCGTCGGCGTTCCAGCGCTGCAGGTCGCCGGTGCGGTACATGAGGCGGCCCGGCACGCCGAACGGGTCGGCGACGAAACGTTCGGCGGTCAGCCCGGCACGAGCCTGGTAGCCGCGCGCGAGCTGGTCGCCCGCCAGGTAGAGCTCGCCGGGCACGCCGGTCGGCACCGGCCGCAACCGGGCGTCGAGGACGTAGACGCGGGTGTTCCAGCAGGGGCGGCCGATCGGCAGCTCGCGCGCCTCGGCGCCCTCGGCGGGCAGGTCGGCGTCGGTGAACTCGTGGTAGACCGCCGAGATGGCCGCTTCGGTGGGGCCGTAGGCGTTGTGCACCGCGCCGTCGAACACCGCGCGCAAGGCGGTGAGCAGGTCGGGGGTCAGTGCCTCGCCGCCGCAGTGCAGGTGCCGGAAGGAGGCCAGGGCGTCGCCCATGCCCTCGCCGATCAAAGCCGCCAGCACCGAGGGCACGTATTCGGCGATGGTGATGCGGTACTCGCGCAGCAGGCGCGCGAAGTAGGCCAGGTCGAGGTGACCGCCGGGCGCGGCGATCACCAGCGGGGCGCCGACCGCGACCGGCAGGAAGCATTCCCACACCGAGACGTCGAAGGTGAGCGGGGCGCGTTGCAGGATGCGGTCCTCGCCGGTCACCTGGTAGCGGTGTTCGAGCCAGCGCAGCTGGTTCATGATGGCGCGGTGGGTCACCGCCACGCCCTTGGGGCGGCCGGTGGAGCCCGAGGTGAACAGGATGTAGGCCAGGTTGTCCGGGCGCAGCGCGGCACGGCGCTCGGCGTCGGTGACCGGGCGGGCCGGGTAGCCGGACAGGTCGAGTTCGGCGAGCACCAGGGTGCGCACGCCGGGCAGCGGCGGCAGCTGCGCGCCGCCGGCGACGAGCACCAGCGCGGGCCGGGCCTCCTCGACGATGGTGGCCAGGCGGTCGGCCGGGTGCGCGGGGTCCAGCGGCAGGTAGGCGCCGCCCGCGCGCACGATCGCGTACATGGCCACGAGCATGTCGATCGAGCGCAGCGCGGCCAGGCCGACCACGCTCTCCGGGCCGACGCCCGCTTCGATCAGGTGCCTGGCCAGGCGGTTCACCCGCTCGGCCAGTTCGGCGTAGGTGCGGGACTCGCCCTCGAAGACGACCGCGCGAGCGTGCGGGTCGGCCTCGGCGCGGACGGTCAGCAGGTCGTCGAGGGTTTCCCCGGGCAGGCGGTGCGCGGTCGCGTTGCGTTCCGACAACAGCAGCCCGCGTTCGGCCACCGACAGCAGCTCCACATCGCCCACCGAGGTGCGAGCGTCGCGGACCATGGCCCGCAGCACCCGCTCGAAACCGGCGAGGAAGCCGGTGACGGTGCGCTCGTCGAACAGGTCGAGCGCGTAGTGCAGGTAGATGTCGATGCCGGCGGGCGCGCCGTCGGCGTCGTGGTGGTCGGTCAGCGTCCAGTCCAGGTCCAGCTGGATGGGCGCGGGCCCGACCTCGAGCGCGCCGATCTCCAGCTCGGGCAGGCGCACCTGTGGCCTGGCCTGGTTCTGCAGGGTCAGCGCCACCTGATACAGCGGTGAATGCGCCTGCGAGCGCACCGGATTCACCGCGTCGACCAGCTGCTCGAAGGGCACGAGCGCGTGGTCGAAGGCGGCCAGGTCGGTGCGGCGGACCGTGTCGAGCAGTTCGGCCAGCGGCGCCTCGGCACGGACCGGGGTACGCAGCACCAGGGTGTTGACGAACATGCCGACCAGCTCGTCGAGCGCCTGCTCGCCGCGACCCGCCACGGGAGCGCCGATCACCACGTCGTCGGTGACGGCCAGCCGGGCGAGCAGGGCGGCCAGCGCCGCGTGCAGCACCATGAACGGGGTGGCGCGGTGGGTGGCGGCCAGTTCGGTGATGCCGCGGTGCAGATCGGCGTCGAGCCGTCCGGTGACCGCGCCACCACGGGTGCTCGCCACGGCAGGCCGGGGGCGGTCGGCGGGCAGGGTGATGACGTCCGGCAGGTCGCGCAGCTGGGTGGTCCAGTAGGCCAGCTGGCGCGCGAGCACCGAGCCCGCTTCGTCGGCGGCGCCGAGGGCGCGGCGCTGCCAGCAGGCGAAATCGGCGTACTGCACCGGCAGCGGGGTCCACGTCGGCGCCGTGCCCGCGCGGCGGGCCAGGTAGGCGGCGGCCAGGTCGCGGGTCAGCGGGGCGAAGGACCAGCCGTCGGCGGCGATGTGGTGCACGACGAACAGCAGCACGTGCTCGGGGGCGTCGGCGTCGAGGACGCGCAGCAGGCGCACCCGGACCGGCGGCGCGGTGGTCACGTCGAACGGCGTGGTCGCGGCCTCCGCCACCAGGGCGGGCAGCTCGTCCAGGCGCGCGGGACGGACGGTGAGGTCGGCGGTGTGCGCGTCGGCGGGCAGCACCACCTGGTGGGCGGCGCCGTCGCGGTCGGGGTAGACGGTGCGCAGGGTCTCGTGCCGGGCGACCCCGTCGGCGATGGCGGCCTCGAGGGCGGGCAGGTCCAGCTCTCCGGTCAGGCGCAGGGCGAACGGGATGTTGTAGGCGCCGCCGCCGCTGTCGTCGCGGCCCTGGTCGAAGCGGTTGAGGAACCACATGCGCTGCTGGGCGATGGACAGCGGAACGGGTTCGGTGCGCTCGCCGGGGACCAGCGGCGGCAGCGCCGAGGCGACCGCGCCGGAACCGGCGGTCGCGGCGTCGATCACGCGGGCCAGCTCGGCCACGGTCGGCGCGTCGAAGATCGCGCGCACCGGCACCCGCGTGCCGGAGGCGGCGGACAGACGGGCGGCGAGCTGGGTGGCGACCAGCGAGTTGCCGCCCGAGGCGAAGAAGTCGTCCCCCGCACCGATCTTGTCGCGGCCGAGCAGGTCGGCGAAGACCTCGGCGACCAGGACCTCGGTGGCGGTCTCGGGGGCGCGGAAGGCGGCGGCCGCCGGGGCGGGGGCGGGCAGCGCCTTGCGGTCGAGCTTGCCGGAGGAGTTGAGCGGGAACGCGTCCAGCACGACGTAGGCGGTGGGAACCATGTACGCGGGCAGGCGGGTAGCCAGGGCGGCGCGCACCTCGTCGGTCGCGAATGTGGCGGCGGGGTCACCGGCCTGTGATTCGGCGGCGACCGGTTCGGCGGCCGGGACGAGATAGGCGACCAGCTGGTCGCCGGTGCCGTGGTCGTCGCGGACCGCCACCGCGGCCTGGGCGACGCCGGGCAGGTCGAGCAGGGCGGTCTCGATCTCGCCCAGTTCGATGCGCAGGCCGCGGATCTTGACCTGGAAGTCGGTGCGGCCCAGGTATTCCAGCTCTCCGGCGGCGGTCCAGCGGACCAGGTCGCCGGTGCGGTAGAGGCGGGCGGCCGGGCCGCCCGCCCGGGGGGCCGCGCAGCGGGGGGCGGCGCGGGCGGGGGGGGCCGGGGAGGCGCCGGCCCCCGGGGGCGGCGCG
>NZ_JARWRU010000854.1 GCF_029867845.1 Nocardia farcinica
CGGTGATGTCCGCGCCTTCGCCCTATGCCCGTTCCTTGCCATTGCCGTAACTGTCTCTGCTTACTTTCTATACTAACACCGAAATCTTCTACGTCACGAATTGCGCGGTGGTGATGCCCTGCTCGGCGATGATCTGGGCCAGGTACACCGGATCGCGGTGGCCGTCCGGCTTGGCGACGACCAGACGCGCGCCGGTCTGCAAGGGCCAGAAGAACTCCCACACCGACACGTCGAAGGTGGCCGGGGTCTTCTGCAGCACCGCGTCGTCGGCGCCGATCGGGTACTGCGCCTGCATCCACAGCAGGCGGTTGACGATCGCGGCGTGGGTGACGGCCACACCCTTCGGGCGGCCGGTCGAACCGGAGGTGAAGATGACGTAGGCGGTGTTGCCCGGCCGCGCGACGGCCCCGGCGACGACGCCCGCGTCGGCGCTCTCGTCGGCGAGCAGATCCTCCACGTAGCGGGTGTCCACCACCTCGGAGACCACATCGGCGAAGCCGTCGCGGCGGGTGGTCAGCACCAGCACCGGCGCGGCGGTGTCGAGGATGTGCTCGATGCGCTCGGCGGGCTGATCCGGGTCGAGCGGCACGTACGCGCCGCCGGCGACCAGCACCGCGTACATCGCGACCACCAGCTCGGTGGAGCGCCGCATGCCGAGCGCGACGAAGGATTCCGGTCCGACGCCCGCGGCGGCCAGACCGGCCGCCACCCGGTCGACCCTGGCGGCGAACTCGGCGTAGGTCAGCGACTCGTCGGCGTAGACCAGCGCCACCGCGTCCGGGGTGGCGGCGGCCTTGGCGCGGAACAGCGAGACGAGGGTGTGCTCGGGCACCGGGTGGGCGGTGTCGTTCCAGTCCGCGAGGACCCGCGACTTCTCGTCGTCGGCCAGCAGGTCGATGTCACCGATCGGGGTGTCCGGGTCGGCGACGACCGCCGCCAGCACCCGGTCCAGCCTGCGCGCGAACGCCGCGACCGTCGACTCCTCGAAAAGGTCGAGCGCGTAGGAGAACTCGGCGGACATGCCGGCGAGTTCGCCGCGCTCGTCGTGCGCCTCCTGCAGGGTCAGCTGCAGGTCGAACTTGGCCAGCCCGGCGTCGTAGTCGATGCCGCTGACCGACAGGCCGGGCAGTTGCAGGCTGGCCTGCTTGGTGTTCTGGAAGGCCAGCATCACCTGGAACAGCGGGTGACGCGCCTGCGAGCGGGCCGGGTTGAGCACCTCGACCAGGCGCTCGAAGGGCACGTCGGCGTGCGCGAAAGCCTGCAGGTCGGTCTCGCGGGCCTGGTCGAGCAGGTCGGCGAAGCTGCGGCCGCCGTCGACCTCGGTGCGCAGCACCAGGGTGTTGACGAACATGCCGATCAGGTCGTCGAGGGCGGCCTCGCCGCGACCGGCGACCGGGGTGCCGATGGCGATGTCGGAGGTGCCCGACAGGCGTGCCAGCAGCACCGCCAGCGCGCTGTGCATGACCATGAACAGCGAGGCGTTGTACCGGCGTCCCAGCTCCACCAGGGCGTTCTGGGTCTCGGTCGAGATGACGAACGGGTAGGTGCCGCCCCGATAGGAGGCGGCGGCCGGACGCGGGTGGTCGGCGGGCAGCACCAGCTCGTCGGGCAGGTCGTCGAGCTGGCGGGTCCAGTACTTGATCTGGCTGGAGATCAGCGACTGCGGGTCGTCCTCGGAACCGAGCACCTCGCGCTGCCACAGCGCGTAGTCGGCGTACTGGACGGGCAGCTCGGTCCAGGCGGGCGCCTCCCAGGAGGTGCGCGCCGCGTAGGCGAGCATGACGTCGCGGGCCAGCGGCACCATCGACCAGCCGTCGGCGGAGATGTGGTGCACGACCATGCCGAGCACGTACTCCGACTCGCTGATCTCGAACAGCCTGGCGTGCAGCGGCACTTCGCTGGTCACGTCGAAGGCGACCGAGGCCAGGTCGACCAGGTGGTCGATCAGGGTGTCCTCGGTGACGCGATAGGGCGTCAGGTCGGGCACGATCTGGGCGGCGTCGAGCACCACCTGCACCGGGCCGTTCTCGGTCTCGGGGAAGACCGTGCGCAGCGACTCGTGGCGGTCGATCACGTCGATGACCGCGACCTGCAGCGCGGCGATGTCCAGATCGCCGGACAGCCGCATGGCGATCGGGATGTTGTAGGCGACGTTGGAGCCGTCGAAACGGTTGAGGAACCACATGCGCTGCTGCGACAGCGACAGCGGCACCTGCTCGGGGCGCTCCTTGGCCACCAGCGCCTTGCGGGCGCCGTCGCCGGCCTGGCTCTCCACCCTGGCCGCCAGCGCGGCGACGGTGGAGGCCTCGAACAGCATGCGCACCGGCACCCTGGTGTCCAGGGCGATGCCGAGGCGGGAGGCCACCTGGGTGGCGATCAGCGAGTTGCCGCCGAGATCGAAGAAGTCGTCGTCCACGCCGACGCGCGGCAGGCCGAGCACCTCGCCGAAGATCTGCGCGACGATCTCCTCGATCGGGGTCGTGGGCGCGCGGAACTCGCGCACCTCGAACACCGGCGCGGGCAGCGCCTTGCGGTCGAGCTTGCCGGAGGCGTTGAGCGGGAACTCCGCAAGCGCCATGACCACCGAGGGCACCATGTAGGCGGGCAGCCTGCGCCGCAGCGCGGTCTTGACC
>NZ_JARWRU010000855.1 GCF_029867845.1 Nocardia farcinica
GTTGGGGGCCTTCGGGAAAGGATGTTCCGGCGGTGTCCTACTCTCCCACACCCTGTCGAGTGCAGTACCATCGGCGCAGGTGGCCTTAGCTTCCGGGTTCGGAATGGGACCGGGCGTTTCCCCACCGCTATGACCGCCGTAACTCTATGAAACTGTCACCAACCCCACCCACACACCACCCCTACCCCGAAAAAAAAGGGGGGCAGTGTGTTGCTGGGAGCGGTTGTGTGTTGTTTCAGATACCGCACAGTGGACGCGTAACACCTTCGTCAGTAAGTCCTCGGCCGATTAGTACCAGTCACCTCCACACGTTACCGCGCTTCCAGTTCTGGCCTATCAACCCCATGGTCTGTGGGGGGCCTTACCCCCTCGAGGGGGTGAGAAACCTCATCTTGGAACAGGCTTCCCGCTTAGATGCTTTCAGCGGTTATCCCTTCCGAACGTAGCTAACCAGCAGTGCCCTTGGCAGGACAACTGGCACACCAGAGGTTCGTCCGTCCCGGTCCTCTCGTACTAGGGACAGCCTTCCTCAAGTTTCTGACGCGCGCGGCGGATAGAGACCGAACTGTCTCACGACGTTCTAAACCCAGCTCGCGTGCCGCTTTAATGGGCGAACAGCCCAACCCTTGGGACCTACTCCAGCCCCAGGATGCGACGAGCCGACATCGAGGTGCCAAACCATCCCGTCGATATGGACTCTTGGGGAAGATCAGCCTGTTATCCCCGGGGTACCTTTTATCCGTTGAGCGACACCGCTTCCACATGCCGGTGCCGGATCACTAGTCCCGACTTTCGTCCCTGCTCGACCTGTCAGTCTCACAGTCAAGCTCCCTTGTGCACTTGCACTCGACACCTGATTGCCAACCAGGCTGAGGGAACCTTTGGGCGCCTCCGTTACATTTTAGGAGGCAACCGCCCCAGTTAAACTACCCACCAGGCACTGTCCCTGAACCAGATCATGGCCCGAGGTTAGAAGTCCAATACGACCAGAGTGGTATTTCAACGACGACTCCACGAACACTGGCGTGCCCGCTTCACAGTCTCCCACCTATCCTACACAAACCGTACCGAACACCAATACCAAGCTATAGTGAAGGTCCCGGGGTCTTTTCGTCCTGCCGCGCGTAACGAGCATCTTTACTCGTAATGCAATTTCGCCGAGTCTGTGGTTGAGACAGCAGAGAAGTCGTTACGCCATTCGTGCAGGTCGGAACTTACCCGACAAGGAATTTCGCTACCTTAGGATGGTTATAGTTACCACCGCCGTTTACCGGGGCTTAAATTCTCAGCTTCGCAACCGAAGTCGCTAACCGGTCCTCTTAACCTTCCGGCACCGGGCAGGCGTCAGTCCGTATACATCGTCTTACGACTTCGCACGGACCTGTGTTTTTAGTAAACAGTCGCTTCTCTCTGGTCTCTGCGACCCAACCCAGCTCAGACCGTAAAGATCGTCACCAGATCGGGTCCCCCTTCTCCCGAAGTTACGGGGGCATTTTGCCGAGTTCCTTAACCACAGTTCTCTCGATCGCCTCGGTATTCTCTACCTGACCACCTGTGTCGGTTTGGGGTACGGGCCGTGTACCAACTCACTAGAGGCTTTTCTCGGCAGCATAGGATCACTGAATTCACCTCAATCGGCTACGCATCACCTCTCAGGCTGTGTGCAACACGGATTTGCCTATGTTGCGCCCTACAGGCTTACACCAGTACAACCACTCACTGGCCCAGCTACCTTCCTGCGTCACCCCATCGCTTGACTACTACACCCAGGGTCGTGCGCAGCCACTTCCGGCCTCCCGAAGGAGGTCCATCCGCTTTTGGGCACTTAGCACAGATGATTCACCATTGGGCGCGGATACACGGGTACGGGAATATCAACCCGTTGTCCATCGACTACGCCTGTCGGCCTCGCCTTAGGTCCCGACTCACCCTGGGCGGATTAACCTGGCCCAGGAACCCTTGGTCATTCGGCGGACGAGTTTCTCACTCGTCTTTCGCTACTCATGCCTGCATTCTCACTCCCATAGCCTCCACAACTAGTTCACACTGCTGCTTCCCTGGCTACAGGACGCTCCCCTACCCATCCACACCACTGCACCAAACCCCGTAAGGAATGGCGGATGTATTGTGTGAATGCCGCGGCTTCGGCGGTGTACTTGAGCCCCGCTACATTGTCGGCGCAGGATCACTTGACCAGTGAGCTATTACGCACTCTTTCAAGGGTGGCTGCTTCTAAGCCAACCTCCTGGTTGTCTTCGCGACCCCACATCCTTTTCCACTTAGTACACGCTTAGGGGCCTTAGCCGGCGATCTGGGCTGTTTCCCTCTCGACTACGAAGCTTATCCCCCGCAGTCTCACTGCCACGCTCTCACACACCGGCATTCGGAGTTTGGCTGACTTCGGTAAGCTTGTGGGCCCCCTAGGCCATCCAGTAGCTCTACCTCCGGCGTGAAACACGTGACGCTGCACCTAAATGCATTTCGGGGAGAACCAGCTATCACGGAGTTTGATTGGCCTTTCACCCCTACCCACAGCTCATCCCCTCAGTTTTCAACCTAAGTGGGTTCGGGCCTCCACGACGTCTTACCGTCGCTTCACCCTGGCCATGGGTAGATCACTCCGCTTCGGGTCTAGAACATGCGACTCAACGCCCTATTCGGACTCGCTTTCGCTACGGCTACCCCACACGGGTTAACCTCGCCACATGCCACTAACTCGCAGGCTCATTCTTCAAAAGGCACGCCATCACCCACCCACCGAAGTGGCACAGGCTCTGACGGATTGTAAGCGCACGGTTTCAGGTACTATTTCACTCCCCTCCCGGGGTACTTTTCACCTTTCCCTCACGGTACTAGTCCGCTATCGGTCACCAGGGAGTATTCAGGCTTACCGGGTGGTCCCGGCAGATTCACAGCAGATTTCACGGGCCCGCTGCTACTCGGGTATCACTCACATGAGCCGCCATGTTTTCGCTTACCGGACTCTCACCGTCTACGGTTGGCCATCCCAGACCAATTCAGCTAACACAACGGTTTCTGACTCATGCCCAGCTCGGCAGAACTGAGAAGAGCAACCCCACAACCCCACACGTGCAACACCTGCCGGCTATCACACACGCATGGTTTAGCCTCATCCGCTTTCGCTCGCCACTACTCACGGAATCACTCTTGTTTTCTCTTCCTGTGGGTACTGAGATGTTTCACTTCCCCACGTTCCCTCCACACACCCTATATATTCAGATGCGGGTAACACGACATCACTCGTGCTGGGTTTCCCCATTCGGAAATCCTCGGATCTCAGCTCGGTTGACAGCTCCCCGAGGCATATCGCAGCCTCCCACGTCCTTCATCGGCTCCTGGTGCCAAGGCATCCACCGAACGCTCTTAAACACTTACTAACAAAGATGCTCGCGTCCACTGTGCAGTTCTCAAACAACACACGAAACCAAACCCTGACTCAGCACCAGCCCGAAACCCGAAAGCCCCGGCGGTATGACTGAAGATCCAGTCTCGTCGTATTTTTTGCCTGGAAAGAACGTCTGTTCTTTCAGGACCCAACAGTGTGTCGATATATCCACCGCAGCCACCGGACTCGGCCGGCGACCATGATGCGATGAAGCTTGCCAGCGTTCCACCCATGAGCTCCTGCCGGAAGACGATTGCTTCCGAAACAGTCTCTGCCACAAGACGTTTACCATCCCGACTGTTCGGGTGTCCGTGGAGAAGTGCTCCTTAGAAAGGAGGTGATCCAGCCGCACCTTCCGGTACGGCTACCTTGTTACGACTTCGTCCCAATCGCCGATCCCACCTTCGACGGCTCCCTCCCACAAGGGGTTAGGCCACCGGCTTCGGGTGTTACCGACTTTCATGACGTGACGGGCGGTGTGTACAAGGCCCGGGAACGTATTCACCGCAGCGTTGCTGATCTGCGATTACTAGCGACTCCAACTTCACGGGGTCGAGTTGCAGACCCCGATCCGAACTGAGACCGGCTTTAAGGGATTCGCTCCACCTCACGGTATCGCAGCCCTCTGTACCGGCCATTGTAGCATGTGTGAAGCCCTGGACATAAGGGGCATGATGACTTGACGTCGTCCCCACCTTCCTCCGAGTTGACCCCGGCAGTCTCCTGCGAGTCCCCGCCATAACGCGCTGGCAACACAGGACAAGGGTTGCGCTCGTTGCGGGACTTAACCCAACATCTCACGACACGAGCTGACGACAGCCATGCACCACCTGTACACCGACCACAAGGGGGCCTACATCTCTGCAGGTTTCCGGTGTATGTCAAACCCAGGTAAGGTTCTTCGCGTTGCATCGAATTAATCCACATGCTCCGCCGCTTGTGCGGGCCCCCGTCAATTCCTTTGAGTTTTAGCCTTGCGGCCGTACTCCCCAGGCGGGGCGCTTAATGCGTTAGCTACGGCACGGATCCCGTGGAAGGAAACCCACACCTAGCGCCCACCGTTTACGGCGTGGACTACCAGGGTATCTAATCCTGTTCGCTACCCACGCTTTCGCTTCTCAGCGTCAGTTACTGCCCAGAGACCCGCCTTCGCCACCGGTGTTCCTCCTGATATCTGCGCATTTCACCGCTACACCAGGAATTCCAGTCTCCCCTGCAGTACTCAAGTCTGCCCGTATCGCCCGCAAGCTTGGGGTTGAGCCCCAAGTTTTCACGGACGACGCGACAAACCGCCTACAAGCTCTTTACGCCCAGTAATTCCGGACAACGCTCGCACCCTACGTATTACCGCGGCTGCTGGCACGTAGTTGGCCGGTGCTTCTTCTACAGGTACCGTCACTTGCGCTTCGTCCCTGTCGAAAGAGGTTTACAACCCGAAGGCCGTCATCCCTCACGCGGCGTCGCTGCATCAGGCTTTCGCCCATTGTGCAATATTCCCCACTGCTGCCTCCCGTAGGAGTCTGGGCCGTGTCTCAGTCCCAGTGTGGCCGGTCGCCCTCTCAGGCCGGCTACCCGTCGTCGCCTTGGTAGGCCATTACCCCACCAACAAGCTGATAGGCCGCGGGCCCATCCTGTACCGATAAATCTTTCCACCCGACACCATGCGACATCAGGTCATATCCGGTATTAGACCCAGTTTCCCAGGCTTATCCCGAAGTACAGGGTAGATCACCCACGTGTTACTCACCCGTTCGCCGCTCGTGTACCCCGAAGGGCCTTACCGCTCGACTTGCATGTGTTAAGCACGCCGCCAGCGTTCGTCCTGAGCCAGGATCAAACTCTCCGTTGAAGACTCACAATCACACCCCCACAGGGATGCAATCAGATCTAAACTAGAGTCCGAAAACCCAGCAAAACAATCGCCAGCCGGAAATTAGCTGACAAAAAATGTCTCATCCCCCC
>NZ_JARWRU010000856.1 GCF_029867845.1 Nocardia farcinica
GGCCGGTAGACCCCTCGACGACGATCTCCGCCTGGTCGTCGTCTCTGGATTGCAGGCATGGAACGCGGCGGTGCAGGCTTCGCGCCCGCACGCAGGCGTACGGATCGAGGCCGCGGGTTTCGCGGTGCGGGTGACTTCGGCCGACCGGGGCGACCGGCCGAGGGTGCCCGGTGCGCTGGACAACGCGGCGGCGCCGGTGCGGCAGCTGCTGCAGGATCTGATCACCGGTTTCGACTACGAGCTCTACGACGCGCGGCCCTACAGCACCGGGCCCGCCGTCGAGCCGAGCGTGGAGCACCGCGAGGTCGACGTCGACATCGGCGGCGAGCACACCTACGCGTCGATGACCGAGCGGGAGATCCACACCTGGGTGCCGAACCTGCACACACTGGCCGCGACGCCGTTCCTCATCGTCGGCAGGCCGGACGACGAGCAGACCTTCATCCAGACCTACCGCAACTCCGCGGTCGACTACACCCTCGAGATCCACGACAGCCGCCGCCGCGACCACTACTTCGCGACCACGGTGTCGGATCCGGCGGTCGTGGCACAGCTGATCTGGGAGTGGGCGGGCGAGGACTGGTCGACACTGCAACGCGTGGATTGGCGGCACACACCCAAATGAGCAGGGCAGTCGACGGGCCGCCCGCCCGCACCCCTGTCCGTCGGATCGGCTCGCCCCGGGACGATCGCGCCCGTCCCGAGCGCGCCGAGTACGCTCGAGCCGCCGCGCCCTTGCGGGCAGCGGTGCGCAGATCGAGGCGCGAAGCGGAAGGCAGCACATGAACGAGCCGTATTCCCCGTGGCACCAACGGAATCCGGCAGGCGAACAACCCTTGGCTGCCCGCTACACCGGTTCCGAGCCGATCCTGTGGAACGGCAGCATGGTGTATCCCTTGTACTCCGACCGGATCGGCGCCGAACCGATCCTGCTGTACATGACGCTGCTGTCCCAGGCGCCGCCGGCGGGGCTGCGCGGGCACGGTCTCGGACTGGCGGTGCGGCAGGGCTACATCGACCTCGACGGCCACAAACTCACCGGAGTGGACATCTGGAGCGACGCGCTCGCGCGCGGGGTGACCGTCGAACTCGTCCCCACCGGCGCGGACGCCGCGTTCTCCCTCACTCCCGTATGGGTCGACCAGACCGGCGCGCACCAGAGCTGGACGGGCAACTACGGCCTCCTCGTGGAGGACCTGCCCAACGACATCGTCGCGCTGTGGTGCAGCCTGGGCGAGGGTCCGCCGAACTTCGCCAACCTCGTCGTCGGCGTGGGGATCGCGCCCGTGCGCCCCGGGTCGAAGGAGCAGGCGCGGCAGGCCGGGACAGGCGCGACCGGCACCGCGTCCCCGGCTGCCGCCACGGCGGGAGCCGCCGCGCCCGGCGGGTACGCCGAGCCCCCCGCGCTGCCACCGCACGCCACCGTGCCCCCTGTTCCGGCCGAGGGCGAGATCGCGGCGAACGCCCCGGACACCACGAAAACCCCGGGCTCCACGGCCACCACGGACCGCCGGGTGCCCATCGGTGGTGGCCCCGCCGAGGCGGAATGGCTGCCACCCGAGGCCTACGCCCCGGCCACGCAGGCCGAACCCGAGGCGACGCCGACCGGCGCGCCCGCGCCGGAGCAGGCCTACCCCGACAGCGCCTACGCCGACGACCGGCTCACCGACCACCGGGTGCCCAAGGAACGTCGCGTCCGCCGCCTCGACACCCCGCCGCCGACGGAGCCCACGCCGCACTTCGTCGA
>NZ_JARWRU010000857.1 GCF_029867845.1 Nocardia farcinica
GGCCCCGGTGCGCCGGGGCCCGCGCGGCCGAAACCCACCGGAGCGGGCCGGGAAGCTCGTATCTTTGCCCGAGGAGCAGAAGATCGGAGTGGGACCAGTGGCCTCAGAACAGATCACCGCCGACTACGTCGTCGTCGGGACCGGATCCGCCGGCGCGGTGGTCGCCGCCCGGCTCAGCGAGGACCCCGGCGTGACCGTGGTCGCGCTGGAGGCGGGCCCCGCGGACAAGAACAAGTTCGTCCACATCCCCGCGGGGTTCTCCAAGCTCTTCCGCACCGAACTGGATTGGGACTATCTCACCGAGCCCCAGCCGCAGCTCGGCAACCGGCAGATCTACTGGCCGCGCGGGCGGATGTTCGGCGGCTCCTCGTCGATGAACGCCATGATGTGGGTGCGCGGCTTCCGCGCCGACTACGACGAGTGGGCGCTGCTGGCGGACGAGCGATGGGATTTCGCCGCCGCGGTCGAACAGTTCCGTCGCATCGAGAACGTCCAGGACGCCCAGTATCCCGACGAGGGCACCGGCGGGCCGCTGCACGTCCAGCACCAGCGCAGCCCGCGCAGTTCCACCGCCGCCTTCCTGAGCGCGGTGCGGGAGGCGGGCTTCGCGGTCGAGCCGCCGAATCGCCCGCAGCCGGAGGGCTTCTCACAGACCATGGTCACCCAGCGCCAGGGCAGGCGCTGGAGCACCGCCGACGCCTATCTGCGACCGGCCATGCGCAGGCGCAATCTCACCGTCCTCGGCGAGTCGCACGTCTCCAAGGTGCTTTTCGAGGGCAACCGGGCGATCGGCGTCGAATACCGCCGCGGCCCGGCCACTTTCCTGGTGCGCGCCAACCGTGAGGTGGTGCTGTGCGGCGGCGCGATCAACAGCCCGCAGTTGCTCATGCTCTCCGGCATCGGCGATTCCGACGAACTGGCCCGCCACGGCATCCCGGTGGTGCACCACGCCCCCGAGGTCGGCTCGAACCTCCAGGACCACCTGGTCGCCGGTATCGGCTACTCCTGCGAGGACACCCTGTTCGCGGCCGAGAAGCCGCTCGAGCTGGTGAACTACCTGCTGCGCCGTCGCGGCATGCTGACCTCGAACGTCGGTGAGGCCTACGGTTTCGTCAAGAGCAGGCCCGAGCTCGAGCAGCCCGACCTGGAACTGGTCTACGCGCCGGCGCCGTTCTACCACGAGGGCCTCGTCGAGCCCGCCGAGCACGGCAACATTCTCGCCACCGTCCTGCTGCGCCCGCGCAGCCGGGGCAGCGTCGCGCTCGAATCGGCCGACCCGCAGGCCAAGCCGGTCATCGACCCGCGCTACCTGTCCGACAGCGCCGGCGCCGACCGGGCCGCCATCCTCGCGGGCCTGCGCACCTGCGCCAGAATCGCCGAAGCCCCCGCCATGAAGGC
The DNA here is from genome assembly GCF_029867845.1 of Nocardia farcinica. Lineage (GTDB taxonomy): Bacteria > Actinomycetota > Actinomycetes > Mycobacteriales > Mycobacteriaceae > Nocardia > Nocardia farcinica_A. The sequence goes on from NZ_JARWRU010000857.1 coordinate 1,399, forward strand.
CGTGCTCGGCGATCTGATCTACCCGCCGAACGCGCCCGCCGACCTGGAAGCCGTGCTCGAGCACACGCTGACGAACTACGCGCACACCCTCTACCACCCGATCGGCACCTGCCGCATGGGCACCGACCCGGCCAGCGTGGTGGACCCCGACCTGCGGGTGCGCGGGGTGGCGAACCTGCGCGTGGCCGACGCCTCGGTGATGCCCGTGCAGGTCCGTGGGCACACGCACGCGCCGAGCGTGTTCATCGGCGAGCAGGCGGCCCGCTTCCTGCGGTCGGCGAATTGAGCCACGCGGACCGCGCCGATCCCCGTGCGGCCCCGGCGCGCGTCCGGCTCGGCCGGGTTTCGGACGGCCGGGTTTCAGATGGCTGGGATGCGGTCGAAGCCGAGCGGCGGGGTCGGATGCGGCCCCGACCGGCGCACCGGCCGGAAGTCCGGCAGCGCGGCCAGCACGTCGACATTGCGCGCGGCATAGCAACGCACCTGCGGCAGCGCGCGCAGCACCTCGGCGCGTTCCACCGGCTCGTCGTCGATGAAGGCGATGGTGTCCAGGCTCAGGCCGAGCGTGCGGGCGATCCGCACGATGGAGTCGGACTTGCGGCCCCAGCCGATCTCCATCGCGGAGAACATCTCGTAGAGGCCGTACCGGTAGAGCTGATCGAGGGTCATGGCCCGGTCGCCGCGGCTGGCCGCCGCATGCCAGATGCCACGCTCGCTGAGCGTGCGCAGGGTCCGCATCGCCTCCGGCCGGGGCGCGCCGTTCGTCGCGTCGGTGACCACGCCGTCCCACAGCGTGTTGTCGAGTTCCCAGACCAGGCACCTCAGAGCCGGTCGCATCGCCTGCCCCCATCCGTCGTGAACACTGCCGCACTCGCCGTGGCGGGTGCGCCTGATGATACCGGCCGGACGGCTGTCGGGAGGTCCCGCAAGTGTCCAGGGCCGGCGCGGTTTCGTTGTGAACGCGCCCGGACACGCCCCGCGCGCCACCATGACATCGCATCCCGGGGTGTGCGAAGCGTCTCATCACCGATAGAGTCGAGCGCCGCGCCCCCGTTCGGCTCCCGGACGGGCCAGGCGCCACGGCGAGTTCGAAGGACGAAGACAACACATGAGCGGTACGCGGGACAAGCTGGATCAACTCCTGGAGATCCTGGAACTCGCCGAGGAACCTGCGGGCGAAGCGGGCATCGCCAAGCGCAAGGCGAAGGAGATCCCCAGCGCCCGCGAGCGCGTGCGCATGCTCGTCGACAAGGGCAGCTTCGTCGAACTCGGCAAACTGGTGCGCCAGCCCGGCGGCGGCGATGCCGTGTACGGCGACGGCGTGGTCACCGGCCGGGGCACCATCGACGGCAGGCCCGTGGTGGTCATCGCCCACGACCAGACCGTGCACGGCGGCTCGGTCGGCGAGATGTTCGGCCGCAAGGTCGCCAATGCCATGGACTTCGCCTACCGCAACGCCTGCCCGGTGATCGCCGTCAACGACTCCGGCGGCGCCCGCATCCAGGACGCGGTGACCTCGCTGGCCTGGTACGCCATGATGTGCCGCAGACAGGAGGACCTGTCCGGCTTCGTGCCGCAGGTGGCGATCATGCTCGGCAAGTGCGCGGCGGGCTCGGTGTACGGGCCGGTGAACATGGACGTGCTGGTGGCCACCGAGAAGTCCTACATGTTCGTCACCGGCCCCGAGGTGATCAAGGCGGTCACCGGCGAGACGGTCAGCGCCGACGAACTCGGCGGCGCCGCGGTGCAGGCGAAGAACGGCACCGTGCACCACGTGGCGCCGACCGAGCAGGCCGCGTTCGACTGGGTGCGCGAATACCTGAGCTACCTGCCGACGAGCTGCCTCGAGCAGGCGCCGGTGATCAACCCCGGCCTCGAGCCCGAGATCACCGAGCACGACCTCGAACTCGACTCGATCATCCCGGACTCGGACAAGGCCGGCTACGACATGCACGAGGTGCTGCTGCGCATCTTCGACGACGGTCAGCTGCACGAGGTCGCCTCCGGCACCGCGCCCAATCTCATCACCGCCTTCGCCCGGGTCGACGGCCGCAGCGTCGGCGTGATCGCCAACCAGCCGCAGGTGCTCGGCGGCGCGCTCGACGCCCAGGCCTCCGACAAGGCCACCCACTTCATCCGGCTGTGCGACGCCTTCGGCCTGCCGCTGATCTTCGTGGTCGACACCCCGGGCGTGCTGCCCGGCATCGAGGAGGAGCGCAACGGCGTCATCAAGCGCGGCGGCCGCTTCTTCCGCGCGGTCATCGAGGCGACCGTCCCGATCGTCACCATCGTGACCCGAAAGGCCTACGGCGGCGGCTACGCGGTCATGGGCTGCAAGCCGCTCGGCGCCGACATCAGCTTCGCCTGGCCCACCGCGCGCATCGCGGTCATGGGCGCGGAGAGCATGGTCGGCATCATCGGCCGCAAGCGCCTGGCCGAGACGCCGGAGGAGCAGCGTCCGCTGGTGCGCCAGCAGATGATCGACTTCTACAACGCCACCATGGCCACCCCGTGGATCGCCGCCGAGCGCGGCTACATCGACGGCGTCATCGAGCCCTCGCAGACCCGGCTGGAGATCCGCAAGGCGCTGCGGCTGCTGCGCGACAAGAACCCGCGCCCGCGCAACAACCCGCGCAAGCACAGCCTGTTCCCGGTGTAGCGCGCACCGCGGGGGGGGCCCGGCGGGCCCCCGCCCGCGGGGCCGGGGGGTTTTGGGGGGGGGCCGGGGGGTTCGGGGCGGGGGTG
>NZ_JARWRU010000858.1 GCF_029867845.1 Nocardia farcinica
CAAACCACGCGACATCTTCATCGTCTCCGAGCTGCCGAAGACCCGCAGCGGCAAGATCATGCGCAGGCTGCTGCGCGACGTGGCCGAGGGCCGGGAACTCGGCGACACCTCCACCCTGGTCGATCCGACGGTGTTCGAGCAGATCCGGGCGGGCAACGCCTAGCCCGACCCGGCCCGGGCGAACCGGCATCGGGACCGCTCTTGATGCCGGTGACCTGGGACACAAGGGCGGCGGGGGGCGGTGGGTCACGGACTCGCCGCCTGCCGTCCTCGATAGGATCGGCTCAGGTGTGCCGGGAAGTCTGGTCGGCGTGCGATCACGGAAGCCGGTCCCACGGCGCCCGGGTCGCGCCCTCGTCGACCCGACCGGAAGGCCCTCGTGATCACCCGCATGCGCTCGGAACTGGCCCGCTATCTACGGACCGAGACCATCGGCGGCGCGATCCTGCTCGCCGCCGCCGCACTCGCGCTGATCTGGGTGAACTCCCCGTGGGCGGACAGCTATGTGCGGATGACCGAGACGGTCGTCGGCATCGAACCGCTGCATCTGGAACTCACCCTCGCCGACTGGGTGAAGGACGGCCTGCTCGCCATCTTCTTCTTCGTGGTCGGCCTCGAGCTCAAACGCGAACTGGTGGTCGGCGAACTGGCCGATCGCAAGCGGGCCGCGCTGCCGATCATCGCGGCCTTCGGCGGCGTGGTCACCCCCGCGATCATCGCCTTCGCCATCGGGCACGGCGAGCCGGGCATGGACAAGGGCTGGGCCATCCCCGTCGCCACCGACATCGCCTTCGCGCTGGCCGTGCTCGCCCTGACCGGCTCCCGGATCCCCGCCGGGGCCAGGGTTTTCCTGCTCGGGCTGGCCGTGGTGGACGACCTGCTGGCCATCATCCTCATCGCGGTGCTGTTCACCGTCGGGATCTCCCTGACCTGGCTGGCCGCCGCGGCCGCCTGCCTGGCGGGCTGGTGGCTGGCCCAGCACAAGCGCGTCCGCACGCCCCTGGTGTACGTGCCGCTGGCGCTGGTCACCTGGTACGCGCTGCACGAGGCGGGCGTGCACCCGACCCTGGCCGGTGTCGGGCTCGGCCTGTTGACCAGGGTGAGCCCCGACCCGGACGAGGACGAAGCCCCCGCCACCCGGCTCGAGCACCTGATCCAGCCGGTCTCGGCCGGGCTGTGCGTGCCACTGTTCGCGCTGTTCGCGGCCGGTGTCCCGCTGGACATCGGGGTGTTCGGCGATCTGGTGACCGAGCGGATCGCGTTGGCGATCGTGGTCGGCCTGTTGCTGGGCAAGATGCTCGGTGTCTTCGGGTTCAGCTGGGCGGCGATCCGGCTCGGCCTGGCCCGCCGCCCGGCCGGACTGCACTACCGCGACATGTTCGCCCTGTCCGTGCTCGCCGGCATCGGCTTCACGGTGAGTCTGCTGGTGGCCGAACTGTCCCTTGGCGGGCTCGACGACGGCGGCGCCACCCTCGAATTGGCAAAGGCGGCAATCCTGATCACCTCCTTGGCGGCGGCGCTGCTCGGGTCGGCGCTACTGTTGCGGCGTGGCCGCGTCCACCGCGACGAACCGGACACGCGGTAGCAGCGGCCGGACGACTGCGCCAACGGCGATCCGCCGCGAGGCGGTAGCCTCCGATAGCAATGTGCCGGGACAGGGAGAAGGGTCGACCAAGTGAGTTTCACCCAGGGCGGTAACGGGAACGACGCGCGCGGCGGGAGCACGGTGAGCTCGATTCCGTTGACGGATGCCAATCCGCCCGGTTCCGCCAGCATCGGATCGCTGGTCCGCGACGCCACCGAGCAGATGTCGACCCTGGTCCGCGCCGAGGTCGCGCTCGCCAAGGCCGAGGTCACCGGTGAGATCAAGAAGGGCCTGCAGGGCAGCGTCTTCTTCGTGCTCGCGCTGACGGTGCTGCTGTTCAGCTCGTTCTTCTTTTTCTTCTTCCTCGCCGAACTGCTCGATGTGTGGCTGTACCGCTGGGCGGCGTTCCTGATCGTGTTCGTGCTGATGGTCGCGGCCACCATCGGGTTCGCCCTGCTGGGCTGGCTGCGGGTGAAGAAGCTGCGCGCGCCGGAGAAGACCATCGACTCGCTCAAGCAGGCGCGCACCGTGCTGCCCGCGGGCCTCGGCCAGCACGCGCACGACGACCAGGTGGCGCTGACCAAGCGCACCAGCTGACCGTGTCAGCGACCCCGCCGCCCGATCCGTCCGTCGTCCGCTACGACGGGCCGTGGACGCATCGGGACGTGCACGCCAACGGCATCCGCTTCCACGTGGTGGAGGCGACGCCCGGCTTCGCCGCCGTGTCCGCCGAGGCGCCGCTAGTGCTGCTGCTGCACGGATTCGCCGACTTCTGGTGGTCCTGGCGGCATCAGCTGACCGGCCTGGCCGACGTCGGCTATCGCGCGGTCGCGGTGGATCTGCGCGGCTACGGCGACAGCGACAAGCCGCCGCGCGGATACGACGGCTGGACGCTGGCCGGTGACGTGGCAGGCCTGATCCGCGCCCTCGGGCACACCGAGGCGGTGCTGGTCGGCCACGCCGAGGGCGGGCTGGTGTGCTGGGCGACCGCGGTCATGCATCCCCGGCTGGTGCGCGCCATCGCGGTGGTCGCCTCCCCGCATCCGGCCGGACTCAAGAGCGCGGTGCTGCGCGATCGCCGTCAGCGCCGCGCCTGGCTGCCCGCTTTCCTGCGCTGCCAGCCGCCCCGCTACCCGGAACACCGGCTCACCACCGATGGCGGCGCCGAAGTGGAGCGGATGCTGCGGCAGCGTTCGGGTCCGCGCTGGGCCGGGAGCGCGGAGTGCGCCGACACCGCCGAGCGGATGCGCACCGCCATCCGCATCCCCGGCGCCGCGCACTGCGCGCTGGAGTACCAGCGCTGGGCCTTCCGCAGCCAGTGGCGGCCGGACGGACGCCGGTTCATGGCGACCATGCGGGTGCCGCTCGACCTTCCCGTGCTGTCGCTGCGCGGCGAGCACGACCGCTACCTGCTTCGCCCCACCTTCCACCGGGCGCGCCGCTGGGCTCCGCGCCGCAAGCTGGTCACCGTGCCCGACGCCGGGCACTACGCGCACCAGGAGAACCCGGACGTGGTGACCGCCGAGGTGGCCAAGTTCCTGGCCTGAGCCCGGGTGGCCCGCCGTGGGCCGCCCGGAGCGCTCAGCTCAGCACGCAGGCCCCGGTGTCGACCCCGATGTGCGAGTTCGACGCCGCCTCCAGCTCGCCGCGCACCTCGGCCAGGGTCAGCACATAGCCGGTGTCGTCGTCGGTGACGGCCGCGCCGAACACCACGCCGAGCACCTGGCCATCGGTGTCGACCAGCGGTCCGCCGGAGTTGCCCGCCCGCACCAGGCCGCGCACCGTGTACACCTCGCGCTCCACGGTCCCGTTGCGGTAGATGGTCGGACCGGTCAGATCGAGCGTCTCGCGCACGCGGGCGGCGCTGGCCGTGTAGGGCCCGCCGCCGGGATAGCCGAGCACGATGGCGCTGTCACCGGTCCTGGCGACCTGCGGCGCCTGCGGGATCACCGGCGAGGAGAGACCTGGCACGGCCAGCACGGCCACGTCCTTGGACGGGTCGAACAACACCACGTCGGCCTCCAACGGCCCGCGCGCGGTGTCCACCGTGACGCTGGTCGTCCCGGCCACCACGTGCGCGTTTGTCATCACCCGCTCGGGCGCGATCACGAAACCCGAGCCCTCCAGCGCGCGCTGGCAGCTGGGCGCGACACCGCGGATGCGCAGCACGCTCTGCTGCAGCGAGGCGGCGACCGGGCTGGCCAGCACACTCGGGTCGGGCGGATCGACCGCGGTGATCGGCGGCTTGCCGAACGGGCCGATCACATCGGGCAGGCCGGAGGTGTTGAGCAACCGGGAGAACTCGTTGGGCACCCGGCGCAGCCAGTTCGGCGCGACTCCGTCGACGTCGGCGAGTACCCGGGAGCCGTTGATGGCGGTGGCGATGGCGGGCTGGGAGGAGGTGGCCAGCGGAAGCGCCAGCAGCCAGGCGGTGACCAGCACCGCGACCGCCTGCAAACCCGCGCCGACCACGCTGTCCACGCCGCGGGTGAACGGGTGGTGCATGCCGCTGCGCGCCGCGCGGCCGAGCACCATGCCCGCCACCTCGCCGACGATCACCAGCACCACGATCAACAGGACGCCGGTGAGCACCCTGGTGCGGCCCTCGTCGACGTGCACGAGCAGGTGCGGGGCGATGAGGATGCCCGCGACCGCGCCGAGCACCACGCCGAGGAAGGCCAGCGCCGAGGCGACCGCGCCCTGCCGCCATCCCGAGGTCGCGGCGGCCAGCGCCAGCACGACGACGACCACATCGAGCCAGATCGACGAGCTCATAAGGACATGCCCACGGCGGCCAGCGACGTCTCCAGATCACGGACGTCGGTGTGGTCCCACTCGCGTTCCCAGCCGGCGCCGGTGATCAACCCGGCCAGGATGCCGCCGGTCAGCCCCCACACCAGCATCCCGTCGACCTGGAAGGCGGGGCTCGAGTAGCCGAGCGGGCTGCGGACCTGGAAGCGGTTGGCCGGGTCGAGCAGCTCGGCCATCGGCGCCCGCACCACCCGCTCGGTCTCGGCGGGATCGACCACCCCGACCTCGCTCGGTTCACGCCAGTAGGCGACCACCGGGGTCACGTCGAAGCGGGACGGGGGCACGAACAGCTTCGGCAGCAGCGCCAGCGGTTGCACGCCCGCCGGGTCGAGGCCCGTCTCCTCGGTCGCCTCGCGCAGGGCGGTGTGCACCGGGCTCGCGTCCTCGGGGTCGGTGGCGCCGCCGGGGAAGGCCACCTGACCGCGGTGCTGACGCATGGTGGACGCCCGCTGGGTCAACAGCACGTGCGCGTCGGCGGGCAGGCCGCCGGGGGCCTGCGGGTCGGGCTCGGGCGAGCCGTCGAAGAGCACCAGGACGGCGGCCTCGCGGGCGGGCGAGGTCAGCGTCATGACCTTGCGCAGTGCCCGCGACGCGGGCGAGCCGCCGCGCTCCATGGACGCGGGTTCGGTGACGCGCCGTAGCCAGGCCGGGGTGTCGTCGGGAAGTTCGATGGTCATGCGGTCGCTCCCGTCGCGGCGGCGCGACTCACGCGCACGTGTCTGGTCACCGGCTCAGATCTGGTCACCGGAGAACCCGCCCCGCTGAACGTGCGCACCACCACCTCCACAAACCATCTGTCGGCCCGCAACAGACGCTGCGAGATGCCCTGCCAACTCTGCCGTGCCGGATTCTTCGTGCTCGACTTTCTCACGAAGCCACCGATTTCTCAGCAAGCACCGGCCATACCGCTCACATCTTCACCCCGAGCGACTGTTCGACGGTCGTGGCGATGTCCTCGACCCCGGTGAAGGTGCGCACGATCACCTCGGCGACCGAGCCGTCCGCCCGCAGCAGCACCGAGACCGGCAGCACCGCGGGCGCGCCGACGGCGGTGCGCACCCGCGCGTCGGAGTCCAGCACGCCGGGCAGGCGCACGTCCAGCCCGGTCAGCCGGGACAGCGCCTTGGCCTCGTCGGGATCACTGTGCACGGTCAGCACCGTCATGGCCTCGCCCGCCCGGTCGGCGAAGGCCTGTAGATGCGGCAGCTCCTGGGCGCACGGCGCGCACCAGTAGGCCCAGAGGTTGAGCAGCGCGGGCTTGCCGGACAGGGCGGCGGCCAGGTCGACCGGTTCACCGTCGGCCAGGCAGCCC
>NZ_JARWRU010000859.1 GCF_029867845.1 Nocardia farcinica
CGAGGTCTGGTACCGGCGGGCGGGCTCGCTGTGCCCGCAGATCACGCCCTCGCTGCTGGCCGCCCAGGGCAGGCAGGAGTCCGGCTTCCGGCGCGGCCTGACCTCACCCGCGGGCGCCCAGGGTCTGGCCCAGTTCCTGCCCGGCACGGCGGCGTCCATCAATCCCGACGACGGCCGCCCCTACGTCATCGACGCCGACGGCAACGGGGTGGCCAGCGTGTGGGACGACGGCGACGCGATCATCGGCCAGGGCCGCTACATGTGCGCCATCGCGGGCAAGATCACCCAGTGGATGCGCGAGGGGCGGGTGCAGGGCGACATCGCCGCGCTGACGCTGGCCGCCTACAACGCGGGCGAGGGTGCGGTGCTGGCCAGCGGCGGCATGCCCAACCAGTACGCCGCGCACTACTACGAGACCCGCCCCTACGTGGCCAACATCCTGGCCATGGAGCCGCAGTACCGCGCGCCCGGCTCGCTCGGCCGGTTCAGCCCGGAGCAGGGCGGTGGCGGCGAGCAGGTGCTCGAGGCCGCCAACGACTGGCTCGGCACGCCGTACGTGTGGGGTGGCGGCGGGCCGCAGGGGCCGAGCAACGGCGGCCTGGACGGGCCCGGCCTGGTGGCCGCGGCGGTGTTCGCGGCCTCGGCGGGCGAGATCGTCATGCCCCGAACCGCCGAACAGCAGTGGGAGTACGGCCAGGAGGTGTCCATGAGCCAGGCGCGGCCCGGCGATCTGGTGTTCAGCTCCTTCGGTCCGCGGGGTCCGGCGCAGGTGGGCGTCTACGCGGGCGGCGGCCGGATGGTCCAGTCCGTGCCTGCGGGCGGGGTGAGCGAGGTCGCGGTGCCCGGCGACGCGAGGATGCGGAGGGTGATGTGAACGCGCACACGACGCACCGGGCCGGGCAGCGGAAGCGGTCGCGGGCCCGCGACACGCGACACGGCAGCGGAAAGGCGGCGCAGAGGCGGCTGCCGGGGACCGTTCTGCGGCTAGCCTGGAAGGACGGACGATCCCCCGCGACACTGGTGGTGATGCTCGTGGTGAGCACGGTGGTCTTCGCCGCCGCCTGCGGTTCCGGCGGCGAGAGTTCCGAATCCGGTTCGGCGGGCGCGATTCCGACCACCACGCGGCTGCTGGAACAGGCGCCCGCGCCCGATCCGGTGACCGCCGAGGGCGTGGCGGTCACCGCGCTGCGCGAGATCTTCACCTGGCGGCCCGCCGACGAAGAGCACGGCGAGTCGATGCGGCGGGCGCGGAAATATCTGGGGCCGAGCCTGATCCGCACCCTCGACAGCGCGCCGGCCGAGGAACCGAGCCCGTCGCTGCGCTGGGCGGAATGGGCGAAGGCGGGCGCGCGGGTCGATGACGTCTGGCCCGACTACGACCGTTGGACTGTCCACGCCGAGCAGCAGGCCGGCCACTCGCTGCATGCGTCTGCTGGGATCACCGCCGCTCCTGCGATCTCACCGACTCGTGCCATCGGATGCGTGGCCACGACGGGTTCTCCTCGAAGGTCTGTGTGAGGTTGTGCGTGGCTGCCCAGGCCCGACTACGAGCGCACCCTAAAGAGCAGGGGTGCAGCGGGGTCTACGGTTCATCGGGGGGCGGGTTGGGGGTGGCTTCCCA
>NZ_JARWRU010000860.1 GCF_029867845.1 Nocardia farcinica
CCCCCCCCCCCCCCCCGGCGCGGGCCCCGGGCGCGGGGCCCGGCGGCGACCTCGTTGCCGCCGCCCGGCCGGGCCGGTGACCGCGCCGGTCGCTCAGGGGCTCTCGGCGCCGCCGAGTCGTTCGGCGGCCAGCGTCCGCAGGTCGGCGGAGCGGATCTTCGCGCTGCCGGTGAGCGCCAGGTCGGCCTCGGTGAAGAACAGGACGTGCCTTGGCACCTTGTAGGCGGCGAGCCGCTCGCGGAGGAAGGCGCGCAACTTGTCGGGATCGATCGTCGCCCCGGTGTGCGGCACGACGCAGGCGACGACCGCCTCGCCGAGGGTGTCGTGCGGAACCCCGACGGTGCGGCCGATCTTCACGCCGGGATGGCGGGCGAGCACCTCGTCGACCTCCAGGGGGGAGACGTTCGCGCCACCGGTCTTGATGAGATCGGTGAGGCGGCCTTTCCAGTACAGGCGGCCCGTCTCGTCGAGGTAGCCGCTGTCACCGGTGGGGAAGTAGCCCTCGGAGTCCAGGGTCTCGTCGAGGGGGACGCCCTCGTAGCCGAGCATCAGGGTCGGGCCCTTGACACAGATCTCGCCCGCCTCGCCCCGGGTCAGCACGGCCCCGGTCAGCGGGTCGGCGATCTTGATCGTATTGCCGGGCAACGGGATTCCGCTGCTGCCCGCGTGCTCGTCCTCGGGAGTGCAGGCGGGATAGCAGGTGGAGATGGTGAAGGTCTCGGTGTTGCCGTAGGCGCGGCCGGGCTGGGTCCAGGTGGTGTGCACGGTGGGGTGGGCGGCGGCGGGGGTGTCGATGTCGACGAAACGCAGCGCGCTCAGGTCGGCGTCGGCCCAGTTGGGAGCGTCGGCGAGCTGGGCCCACTGGTGTGGCCAGGCGACCGGGAAGGTCACCCGCTCGGACTCGAGCAGGGCGAGCGCCTCCTCGGCGTCGAAAGTGCGTTGCAGGACGAGAGCGCCACCCGCGGCGAGGGTGGCGCCGAGCGCCTGACCGAAGTTGCCGGACCAGAAGAAGCCGTTGGCCGTCCAGCAGCGCACGGTGTCCTCGGGACCGAAACCGAACATCCGGCGGAACCGCCACATCTGCACCGCCACGCCCCGGTGCGCGCTGCGGATGCCCTTGGGCTTGCTGGTGGTGCCCGAGGAGAAGAACAGCACGGCGGTGTCGCTGGGACGCACCGCCGCCGCGGTCGCCTCCACCACCGCGACCGGCTCGTCCGCCCCACCGGCGAGGAAGTCGGTCCAGCTCTCGATCGCCCCGCCGGACGGCGCGTCGCCGACCACCGCGAGGCGGCGCAGGAAGGGGTAGGTGTGCGATCGCAGGGTTCCGGGCGCGACTGTGCCGAGCGTGGGTTCGAGTCCGGTCAGCGTCTCGGCGAAATCGGTGCGTGCCACGGTGCGTTCGAACAGCAGCACCGAGACCCCGGAGATGGTGAGCAGATCGTGCAGTTCGGCGCGGGTGGAGAAGGTGCTGAGCGGGACCGCGACGCCACCGGCCAGTGCGGTGCCGAACACCGCCGCCAGCCACTCCGGCCGGTTGGTCATCAGCACGCCGACGCGGGTGTCCTTGCCCGTGCCTGCGGCCAGCAGCGCCCGGGCCACCGACACCGATCGTTCCCACAGCGCACGGTAGGTCCACGAGACGATGCCGGACTCGGTGTGCGCGACCAGGGCGATGCGTTCGCTGTAGGCGGCGGTGACCTCGCGCAGGAACCCGGGCAGGGTGAGCGCGCCGAGGCCGGGTTCCTCGGCCAGCGGCGGCCCCGAGGCGATCGCCCGCGCCCCGGCGTGCTCGATGGGGGTGGTGGCCATGTCGATCTTCTCCTCCGGCGCCGCCTCAGTACGGCAGTTCGATCTCGGCGGTGCAGTCCACCAGCACCGCGGAATCCTGATTGGTCAGCCGCAACCGCACCTGCACCAGCGGCACGCCCCATGCCGAATCCGGGTCCTTGTCGACGACCTCGGCGTCGAAATAGGTGACATCGCCCTCGAAGGCGGGGCCGCGGAAGTCGGCCTTGCTGTGCCGGACCATGCCGTCGTTGCCCGCCCAGTAGGCGAGATAGTCGGTGCACCAGGCGCCCATGGTCGCGCCGTAACCGTAGGCGCGCGCCATGCCGACCGCGCCCGCCTTGTCGGCGTCGATGTGCCCGCGCGACGGTCCGACGTACAGGCCGTCGCGTTTGCGCGGGTCGATGCGCGCGCCCTCCTCGTCGAAGGCGAAACCCTCGGTCCAGCCGGGGTCCTGGTTGATCCACGGGTCCGCGACGCCCTCGGGGGCGGTCCAGTGGAAGGTGCCCCAGATGTTGAACAGGAACGCCCGGTACTCGGTGGTGAAGGTGGCGATGCTGTGCGGGCCGATCACCCGCCGCGGCAGCCTGTCGCCGACCTTCACCTCGTCGAAGTGCGGGGAGACGCCGAGCCGGTTGGACAGCAGCCACTCGTGGCGCAGCTGCTCGATCTCGCGCAGCTCCTCCTCCGACCAGCGCCGGATCTCGCCGAGCTGGTTGTCGTACATGCCGCGTTCGGTCGCCTCGGCCGCGAGATACCGGATGGCCGTCGACCGTTCGCGCGCCACCAGGGCGCCGTGCTGGTTGCGGTGCGTGGTGTCGCCGCGGGAGAACATGGTCGGCCCGGCGAACTTGGTCTGCACCACCTTGTAGTCGTGGAAACGCCGCTGCTGGAACAGCGTGTCGCCGGGCCGTATCGGGGTGCCGTAGAACCACCACTCCTCGCCGCCGAAGATCAGGTGGCTGCCGGGGATGCGTCCGACGCAGGCGGGCTGCGCGCCGTGCCCGTAGTCCAGCGCCACCGCGATCGACTGCGGCGCGATCAGCCCGCCGTAGCGGGACTCGCGGGCGAACTCCTCGTCCCAGTGCAGCGGATTCGGGTAGTCCATCGCCATCACCCAGCGGCGGATGTCGGAGCTGCCGCACGGTTCCCACAGCTGCCCGCCGCCCACCGGCTTGCCGACCCGGTGTTCCACATCGCTGAGGTCGAGCTCGGGGCCGGGCTCGGCTGCCTTCTTCGTTGCCACGATGCGCTCCTGCTCAGCGGTTGACGTCGACGACGACGCGGCCGCGCACCGTGCCCGCGAGGAACCGGTCCGCCGCCGCCACGGCCTCGGCCAACGGGATCTCCTCGACGATGGACTCGAGCACCCGTGGATCGAGGTCGCGGGCCAACCGCTCCCAGGCGGCGCGGCGGCGGGGCCGGGAGGCCATGACGCTGTCGATGCCGTAGAGGGTGACACCGCGCAGGATGAACGGCGCGACGGTGCCGGGGAAGTCCATGCCCTGGGCCAGCCCGCAGGCCGCTACCGCCCCGCCGTAACGGGTCCGGGCGGCGGCGTTGGCCAGGGTGTGGCTGCCCGCGGTGTCCACCACACCCGCGAACCGCTCCTTCTGCAACGGCTTCCCGCGCTCGGCCAGCTCGGCGCGGTCGATGATCGCGCCCGCGCCGAGTTCGCGCAGGTAGTCGCCTTCGGCGGTCTTGCCGGTGGCGGCGGTGACGGTGAACCCGGCCGCGGTGAGCAGGGCGATCGCCACGCTGCCGACGCCGCCGGTCGCGCCGGTCACCAGGATCTCGCCCTGATCCGGGGTGATGCCGTGCCCGGCCAGCGCTTCCACACACAGGCTCGCGGTGTAGCCCGCGGTGCCGATGGCCATGGCCTGGCGTTCGGTGAACACCGAGGGCAGCGGGATCAGCCAGTCGCCGCGCACGCGGGCGCGCTGGGACAGCCCGCCCCAACGGGTTTCGCCCACGCCCCAGCCGTTGAGCACCACCCGGTCACCCGGCGACCAGTGCGGATGCGCGGAATCGGTGACCACACCGGCGAAATCGATGCCGGGGACCATCGGGAACGTCCTGACCACGGGGGAGCTGCCGGTGATCGCCAGCGCGTCCTTGTAGTTCAGCGTGGAATAGCGCACCTCGACGGTCACGTCGCCGTCGGGCAGGGCCGCCTCGTCGAGGTCGGTCACCGCGACCTTCGGGCCGGTGTCGCTCTTCTCGAGGAACAGTGCGGAGAACATTCTGGGGGAGTCCTTCCTTCCGGCGGCGCCGGGGGAGATTCGGCTCGGTGCGGGATCCCATGACCGACATGCGAACCCGCGTTCCGTGAATGAGAATCGAATTCTCCTACGGTCGAAATAATGCTTTCATCGTTGGTGTGCGGTGTCAACGGTGCGGATGCCCCGCTCAGCGCGCGGTCCAGCCGCCGTCCACGACGACCGTCTGGCCGGTGACGTAGCGGGCGGCGTCCCCGGCCAGCCAGGTGATGGCGCCGACCATGTCCTCGGCGGCCGCCTCGACCGGCAGCGCGATGTTGCGGCGCAGGTAGGCCGCGCCGCGGTCGCTGTCGTAGAGCTCGCCGGTGATATCGCTGCGGAAGAAGCCCGGCGCGACGGTGTTCACCCGGATGGCGTGCCTGCCCCACTGCACGGCCAGCTCGGCGGTCAGCCCGGACAGGCCCGCCTTGCTCGCGGCGTAGGACGCCTGCGGGATGCCCGGCACGCCGACGCGGCCGCTGATGGAGGAGACGTTGACGATCGAGCCGCGACCGACCGCACGCATGTGCGGGAACACCGCCTGGGACAACAGCATCGGAGCGACGAGATTGAGCGCGAGAGTTCGCTCGATCGCCGCCAGCGGCTCGGACTCGGCGCGCTCGGTGGTGAACCGGTTGCCCGCCGCGTTGACCAGGATCTCCGGCGGGCCGAGCCGCTCGGCGGTCTCGGCGACCGCGGTGGCGGCCTGTGCGGGGTCGGTCAGGTCGCGGGCCACGGCCAGGCCGTCCAGCCGCGCGGCGAGTGCGCCGAGCCGCTCGGCGCGCCGTGCGCCCAGCGACACCCGGGCGCCCACCCCCGCCCGCGCCGCCGCGACCGCCCCCCCCACCCCCGAGGGCGCCCCCCGGC
>NZ_JARWRU010000861.1 GCF_029867845.1 Nocardia farcinica
GGCGCGCGCTGGCCGCGCTGTCGGCGGTGCTGGTGCTGGTGCTCGCCGCCGCCTGCGGCACGGGCGGCGAGCCGCGATCCCCGCGCGGCGAGGTGGTCTCGGTGAGCCCCATCTCGGTCATGGGCAGGGAGGAGACCGCCGATTTCCTCGCCGACCGCACCCTCGAGGCCCCGGTCCGCAACGGTGTGGCGGCCTCGCGCGTGGAGTACCGCACCGTCGACGCCGAGGGCAGGCCGACGACCGCCACCGGCCTGGTGGTTCTGCCCGATACCCAGCCGCCCGGTGGCGTCTCGCCCGGTGACACAGCCGAACCGCTGCCCATCGTCAGCTACGCGCACGGCACCGTGTTGCGCAAGGACGAGGCGCCCTCGGTCGGCGGCGCCAACGACCGCGCGCGCACCATCGCCTTCGCCGCGGGCGGCGCGATCGGCGTCGCCCCCGACTATCTCGGCCTCGGGCAGGGCCCCGGGCGCCATCCCTACGCGCACGCGCCCACCGAGGCGAGCGCCTCGCTCGACCTGCTGCGCGCCGCCCGCACCCTCGCCGAGGAGCGCGGCCTCGCCGTCGCGCCCGAGGTCTACATCCTCGGCTTCTCCCAGGGCGGCCAGGCCGCCGTCGCGCTGGCCCGCGAACTGCGCGAACACCCCGACAGCGGTTTCGTCCTCGGCGCGCTCGCCGCCGCCAGCGGCCCCTACGACATCCGCGAGGCGCAGACTCCCGCCGCGCTCGACGGCCGGGTCAGCCCCCGTGCGGCGGTGGTCTATCTGGCCTACTGGATCACCGCCATGAACCGGATCTACCACGTCTACGACGATCCGTCCGAGGCCTTCCTGCCGCCCTACGACGAGCACGTCGAGGATCTGTTCGACGGCTTCCACGGCGTCTTCGACCTCGCGGGCCGCCTGCCGGAGACCCCGGGGGAACTGCTCACCCCCCGCTACCTGGAGTGGGCGGCCGAACCCACCGGTCCCGCCCTGGAGGCGATGAACGACAACGACATCTGCGACTGGACGACCACCGCCCCGGTGCGCCTCTACGCCTCCGAGGCCGACCGCAGCGTCGCCGCCACCAATACCGAGGAGTGCCTGGAAACCCTGCGCGGGGAACGTGTCGAGCACGTCGACCTCACCCCCATGGACCACGGCGCCACCGGCCGCGCCGCCGTCGCCGACGCCCTGCTCTGGTTCGACGAACTCGTCCACGCGCGCTGATCGGACGCGCACCGGAACCGCGGTTCGCCGGACGATCGCGGAACGGTCGCGACACACTCGGCGAAGGGGTCGCGTTCGTGTGGGCCTGCTGCGGTGGGGTGTCCCCCGGACATGGAAAGGTGGGGGCGGGGGGGGGGGGGGCGGGGGGCGCGGAATGGGGGGGGGGGTGGGAGGGGGGCGCGAGGGGGGGGCGCGCGGGGGGGGGGGGGGGGGTTTGCAGGTTAA
>NZ_JARWRU010000862.1 GCF_029867845.1 Nocardia farcinica
GGCCGCCGACGAGCCTGCGCTTGCCGACCTCGACGAGGATGGAGCGCACGTCGATGCCGTAACGGGCGGAGGCGGTCTCGGCGTGGCGCAGGAAGCTGGAGTACACGCCCGCGTAGCCGAGGGTGAGGGTTTCGCGATCCACGCGCACCGGGCGGTCCTGGAGCGGGCGGACCAGATCGTCGGCGGCGTCCTGGAGGGCGAACAGGTCGCAACCGTGCTCCCAGCCCTGCAGGTCGGCGACGGCGATGAACGCCTCAAGCGGGCAGTTGCCCGCGCCGGCGCCGTGTCCGGCCAGCGAGGCGTCCACGCGGGTGACGCCCTCCTCGACGGCGACCACGCTGTTGGCCACCGAGAGCGAGAGGTTCTCGTGGGCGTGCACGCCGATCTGGGTGGCCGGGTCGAGGACATCGCGATAGGCCCGGACGCGTGCGCGCATGCCGTCCATGGTGAGCCTGCCGCCGGAGTCGGTGACGTAGACGCAGTGCGCGCCATAGGATTCCATCAACTTGGCCTGCTTCGCGAGTTCCTCGGCGGGCGCCAGATGGCTCATCATCAGGAAGCCCGAGACGTCCATGCCGAGCTCACGCGCCTTGCCGATGTGCTGGGCGGCGACATCGGCCTCGGTGCAGTGGGTGGCGATGCGGATCGAGCGCACGCCCAGCCGGTAGGCCTGTTCGAGTTCGGCGACCGTGCCGATGCCGGGCAGCAGCAGGGTCGTGAGCACGGCCTTCTGGACCTGCTCGGCGGCGGCCTCGATCCACTCCCAGTCGGTGTGCGAGCCGGGACCGTAGTTCAGCGAGCCGCCCGCCAAGCCGTCGCCGTGCGCGACCTCGATGGCGTCGACGCCGGCGGCCTCGAGCGCGGCGACGATCTTCCCGACGTTCTCGGTGCTGATGCGATGGCGCACGGCGTGCATGCCGTCGCGCAGCGTGACGTCCTGGATGTAGAGGCGGGTCATGCGGAGACCTTTCCTGCGCCGGTGCGGTGGCGCACGACCGACTCCGCCGTACGCAGTGCCGCGGAGGTCATGATGTCGAGATTGCCCGCGTAG
>NZ_JARWRU010000863.1 GCF_029867845.1 Nocardia farcinica
GGCAGCGGGGTGCCAGGCGCGCCGGGAGCGCCGCCGCCGAGCGCGCGGCGCGGCACACCGGACAGCACCAGCCCGTGCAGCCACTCCGACGGCACGCTCGGGGTCAGCGGGTAGCTGTCCTCCACACCGCCGAGGCCCGCCTCGCTCGCGGTGTCCGGCACGGCGGCGCCGAGCAGGCCGAGCGTGGTGACGGCGCCGAGCGAATGACCCATCAGCACCAGCGGCAGGTCCGGCCGCTGCTCGTGCGCGCGGGTCACCAGCACCGCGGCGTCGGCGACCAGTTCGGCCAGCGTGCCCGGCTGTGCGGGATCGCCCTCGCTCAGTCCGTGCCCGGCCAGGTCGAGGCCCCACACCTCCACGCCGATGGCGTTGAGCGAGCGGGCGAAGCGGTGGTAGTTGCCGCTGTGCTGGCCGAGTCCGTGCAGCAGCACGGCGACCGCCCCGGGAGTTTCGACCGGCCACCGCCGATAGTGCAAGCGGCCACGGGTGCCGTCGAAGAAGAGCATGGTTCGATAGTGCCAAATGCGGTGCGGTTCAGGGAACTTCACCGTTCCGGGATGCGGGCGGCCGAGATCGGCCGCCGCGCACCCGGCGGGCGCGCTCAGTTCCTGGCCAGCCGCCCGGTGATCGCCGTGCGCGCCGAGGCCACCACCGCGCGGACCGCGAGCCCGGCCGCGACCAGCGGGGCGAACACGATCCACGGGGTGCCGCGGTGGTAGTCGACGTAGAACCGCAGCGCGCTGCGATGGTGGCTGCGCACCTTGCGGAAGGGCGCCGAGCGCATGCTGCCGCCCTCGCGGTGCTTGATGGCCACCGTGGGATCGAGCACCACCCGCCAGCCCGTGCGGTGCATGTCCAGGGCCATCTTGGTTTCCTCGAAGTACAGGAAGTAGCGCTCGTCGAAGCCACCGACCTCCGCGAACGCCTCGCGGCGGAAGAGCATGCAGCAGCCGGAGATCCAGTCCACGTCCCCGGCGGTGGTCAGCTGCTCGCCGAAGTAGCGGTGGGTGGCGGGATTGCCCGGCCACACGCCGCCGAGCAGCGCGTGCGCGATGCCGACGAGCAGGGAGGGGAAGGCGCGGCCGGTCGGGTACGGAGTGCCGTCCATGCGCAGGATCTGCGGGCCGATCATGCCGATCCGCTCGTCGGTGCGAGCGGTCTCCACCAGGGCCGCGATCGAGCCGGGCGAGAGCTGGGTGTCCGGGTTGGCCACCAGCAGCCACTCCGCGTCGGTCTGCGCGGCGGCCTGGTTGATGGCCTTGGACAGGCCCACATTGCGCTGGTTGCGGGTCACCCGGCCGCCGTAGGCCTCGACCAGATCGGGACCGTTGTCGGTGGAGGTGTTGTCCACGCACACCACGTCGAGCTGCAGAGGTTCCACAGCGGCTTCGAGAGAGTCGAGAAAGCTGGGCAGATCCTCGGCGCTCTGATACGTGACCAAGAGCACGCCGACCGTCTTGTCGCGCATGGCCGCGAACCTATCAGCTTTCCGGCCGTCGGGAGAACGGCGGAGCACGGCCCCGGCTCGTACTGCGGACGGCGCGAGCGGATTCGGCCGCGGCCCGGCGGCCGGGGCGGGCCGGCGTGCGGGGGCCGGGAGAGTGGACCGGGGGAGTGGGCCGGTCCGGCCGCGACAGCTGCGCGGCGACCGTCGCCGCGGGGGACTCGCCTCTAGGCGGGCGCGGCGTCCGACTCGGGGATCGTGACGAGTTCGGGATCGGGGACGGGCGCGATGGCCGGGTTGGGGGCGACCTCGCCGTCCGGGCCGGGCAGCGGGGCGTCCGGCACCGAGAAGGTGCCCACCGTCGGCGTCATGACGCAGTGCGCGCCCGGGTAGCCGATGACGCCCCACATGGAGGCGATGACCGTGCCCGGACCGCTCTCCACGGTGCGGGAGAGGGTGGGCAGGCCGTCGGCGGTGCGGTCGTCGAGCATGTCCAGGCCGCTGCGGCCGTTGTTCACGTTCACCCAGGCGACCACGAGGCCGGAGTTCAGCGGCATGCCGCTGTGCGCGGGGGTGGCGCTGAAGCGCAGCCTGCCGGGCTCGGGGCGTTCGGCGCCCTCGGCGGTGCGGCCGTAGGTGGTCGCGGCGGCGATGATGGTGGTGATCGGCCCGTGGGTGCCGCAGCCGAAGGTGGGCGCGGCGTAGGCGAAGGGCGCCCACACGCCGGACACGGCGCGCAGCTCGGCCACGTCGACCAGCTCGGTGTAGCGGTTCAGCGCGGCGACGCCCGCCTGCGCGGCGGGGTCCTCGCCCGCGCGTTCGGTGAGCTCGGTGATCGCTTCGGCGACCGGCGCCGGCTCTTCGGCGACCGCGGGTGTGGCGGTCGCGGCAGCGCCGACGCCCAGCGTGAGCGCGGCGACGGCGGACAGTGCGATGGTTCGGCAGATCACCGGATGAACTCCTCGAAAACCCCTCGGGCGTGCAACTGGCGTCAAGGTACCAGTTCGCACCGGTGAGCGCCGTGCGGGCGGCCGGAAAGGTGCCCGGAATGCGGTGTTCGGTATCTGCTGTCACCGCATCGGTGCGGTGTCGCAGCCCACCCGGTCGGGTAGGTGTGGTCCACTCGACACAACTGCCCGGCCCGCAGGTAGGTTCATACCGTACGTACGAGACACAACGGGAGTTGCGTATGAAAATATCCCTGTCCCCTGACGAGGTGGCCTTCCGCGACGAGTTGCGGCAGTTCTACCGCACGCAGATCCCCGCGGAGATCCGTGAGCGTGTCCAGCACGGCCGCGAGTTGTCTCGTGAGGACATCGTCACCACGCACAAGATCCTCAACGATCACGGGCTCGCCGTGCCGAACTGGCCGGTCGAGTGGGGCGGCAAGGACTGGACCCCGATGCAGCGCCACATCTGGCTCGACGAGATGCAGCTGGCCTCGGTGCCCGAGCCGCTGACCTTCAACGCCACCATGATCGGCCCGGTGATCGCGCACTTCGGCTCCCAGGAGCTCAAGGAGCGCTTCCTGCCGCCGACCGCGGCGCTGGACATCTGGTGGTGCCAGGGCTTCTCCGAGCCGGACGCGGGCTCCGACCTGGCCTCGCTGCGCACCACCGCGGTCCGTGACGGCGACTCCTACGTCGTCAACGGCCAGAAGATCTGGACCACCTCGGCCCAGTACGCCGACTGGATCTTCTGCCTGGTGCGCACCGACCCGAACGCGCCGAAGAAGCAGGCGGGCATCTCCATGCTGCTCTTCGACGTCGAGTCGCCCGGCGTGACCATCCGCCCGATCAAGACCATCGACGGTGGCCACGAGGTCAACGAGGTCTTCTTCGAGAACGTCCGGGTCCCCGCCGACCAGCTCGTCGGCCAGGAGAACCAGGGCTGGACCTACGCGAAATTCCTGCTCGGCAACGAGCGCACCGGCATCACCGGCGTCGGCTCCACCAAGGTCAAGATCGCCGTGGCCAAGGCGCACGCGCGCGAGGTGAAGACCGCGCACGGCACCCTGCTCGACGATCCGGTCTTCGCCAGCCGCATCGCCGAACTGGAGAACGAGCTGCTCGCGCTGGAGCTGACCCAGCTGCGGGTGGTGTCCAACTCCTCCGACGGCAAGCCCAACCCGGCCTCCTCGGTGCTCAAGCTGCGCGGTTCGGAGTTGCAGCAGGCGGCCACCGAGCTGCTGCTCGACATCGCCGGCCCCGACGCCGTCCCGGTCGGCGCGGAGGGCATCGCCTCCCCGGACTGGGCCCAGCGCAGCGGCGGCAGGTACCTCAACTACCGCAAGACCACCATCTACGGAGGCTCGAACGAGGTGCAGCGCACCATCATCGCCTCCACGATCCTCGGATTGTGAGGACAGGGCATGGATTTCGAACTCACCGAAGAACAGGTCATGCTGCGCGACACCGTGCGTGACCTCCTCTCCCGCGCCTACGACGCCGAGACCCGGCTGAAGGTCACCGACACCGAGCTGGGTTGGAACCGCGACGTGTGGCGTCAGCTCGCCGAACTCGGCGTGCTCGGCCTCGGCTTCGCCGAGGAGGACGGCGGCGCGGGCGCGAGCCCGGTCGAGACCCTGGTGGTGCTCGAGGAGTTCGGCGTGCGGCTGGCGCCGGAACCGCTGCTGGACGCGGTGGTCGTGCCCGGCGCGCTGGTCTCGCGCCTCGGCACCGCCGAGCAGCGCGCGCAGATCCTGCCCGCGGTGTCCGGCGGCGAACTGCTGCTGGCCTTCGCGCACTCCGAGCCCGCCGTGCGCTGGCCCTCGGAGGAACTGAACACCAAGGCCGAGAGCGCGGGCGAGGGCTACACCCTGACCGGCGTGAAGAATCCGGTGCCGCACGGCGACTGCGCCGACAAGGTCGTGGTCAGTGCCACGCTGCCCGACGGCGGCCTCGGCCTGTTCCTGGTCGACCCCGCCGCCGAGGGCGTCACCCGCACCGCCTACCGCACCCTCGACGGCCTGCGCGGCGCGCAGCTCGAATTCGCCTCCGCCCCCGCCGAACTGCTCGGCGAGGCGGGCGCGGACACCGCCGCGGCGGTGCGCGAGGCGCTCGGCTACGCGCACGCGGGCCTGGCCGCCGAGTCCGTCGGCGCGATGTCCGAGTCGCTGCGACTGACCACCGAATACCTGCGCACCCGCAAGCAGTTCGGCGTCACGCTGTCGAAGTTCCAGACGCTGACCCAGCGCGCGGCCAACATGTACGTCTCGCTGGAGCTGGCGCGCAGCATGAACCTGTACCTGATCGCGGCGGTGGCCGACGGGGTGTTCGACCCGATCGTCATCTCCCGCGCGCGGCTGCAGGTGGCCAAGGCGGCCAGGCACATCGGCCAGGAGGCCATCCAGATGCACGGCGGCATCGGCATCACCGCCGAGTACCCGGTGGCCCACTACGTCGCGCGGCTCACCGCGATCGGGCGCACGCTCGGCGGCGAGCACGAGCACCTGGCGGTGCTGCGGGAGGCCACCCTCGGCTACGAGCTGGTCGAGCTGTAGGTCTGTCCGGCACGGGTGATCCC
>NZ_JARWRU010000864.1 GCF_029867845.1 Nocardia farcinica
CCCCCCCCCCCGCCCCGGGGCCGCCGGGGGGGGGGGCGCTACTCGCCGCGCACGCGCTCGATGCCCGCGTAGGCGCGCGGGGCGTAGCGCAGGCGTTCGGGCAGCAGCGGCCAGGTGTGGCGGACCGCGTTGCAGAAGACGGTGAACGCGGCCCGGTCGAGGCGGGTCCAGCGGCGCATGCCGAGGATGTCGCGGGCCCGCTCGGGCATCAGGCCGTTGGCCAGCCACAGGTTGAAGGCCATGACCGGGCGCCAGATGACCGTCCACACCGGTTCCGGGATGCCGGGGAAGGCGGGGATGCGGTGCCGGTCGAGGCTCAGAGCGAAGTCGGTGGTGGCGTTGCGCTCGAGCACCTCGTCGATGGTGCGGTCCCAGTACTGCTTGAACTCCGCGTAGTCGCGGACCAGCACCCGGTCGGACAGCCCGTACATGCGCCACCAGGTGATGCCCTCGGCGATCAGCTGTTCCTTCTCCTCATCGGTCAGCGGGGTGCCGAAGTACTCGTTGACGGCGATGTTCAACTCGATGAAGGTGGCATGGGTCCACCAGTAGACCTCGGGGTTGAGCGCGTGGTAGCGCTCGCCGCGCGAGTCGGTGCCCTTGAGCGGCTTGTGGTAATCGCGCACCCGGCCCGCCTGCGCCTCGTTGTCGGCGTCGTAGATCATACCCTGGATCTGCGGCAGCGAGCGGACCAGCCGATCCCACGGGTCGGTGAAGAAGTCGGAGTGGTCCTGGAGCGCGGCGCCGACCGCGGGGTGCATGTTCTGCAAAATGCCGGTCCGGCCGAGGAACAGCATGTTGCGGTAGTCGCCTGCGTACTTCCACACCAGGGAGCCGGGACCGATGGGGGCGCCCACCGGTTCCGATCCGTCGGCTGTGGCCGTGGCGAGAGCCGAACCGTTCGTCGCACCCACGTCTTGGACCTCCTCGTCACCCGGATGATGCAATGCAACAAAAGATAGTCGATTGTCGCACTTCCTCGCCAGGCGAGCCGTCTCCACCCGCCGGATCGGCCCGTGACCGGCCGGTGCCCCGGTAAGGTTCACGCGCGTGGCGCCACCGACATCCCCGGAGCAGAACCCGCCGGACCCCGGCGACTACGCGCAGTTGCTCGGCGCCGAGACCGACCGCGACGCCACCACCGCCCGCATCCTCGACGCGGCCCTGAGCCTGTTCGCCGATTTCGGCATCAGCCGGGTCAGCGCCGACGACATCGCCCGCAAGGCGGGTGTCAACCGCGCCACCCTCTACCGCCGCGTCGGAGCCAAGGATGTGATCGTGCGCGGCGCGCTGCTGCGCGAGACCGCTCGCGTGCTCGAGCAGATCCGCGCCGGACTGCGCCACCTCGACCCCGGCGACCCGGCGGCCGCGGCCGAGCGGGTCACCCTCGGCTTCGCCACCACCGTCACCCTGCTGCGCACCAACCCGATCCTGGTGCGGCTGCTGGCCGTCGACCGCGAGCAGACCCTGGCCGCGATCACCGTCGGGGCGGGCGACATCCTCGCCCTCGCCACCGCCTTCGTCGCCGAGGAACTGTTCGCCACGCCCGGCACGCTGGGCGACCCGCGGACCGTCGCGGGCATGATCGTGCGGCTCGTGCACTCCCTGGTGCTCACCCCCGACGCCCCGCCGCACCTGCGCGACGAATCCGAACTCCGCGACTTCGCCGCGGGCTTCCTCGTCCCGTTCCTGCTGCCGCGCCAGGGCAGGTAGACGAGTACGGGCAGACAGGTGCCACGGCGCTCTTCGCGCCGAGCGCAACCGGGCAGCGACGGGCGATCGCGGTGTCCTCCCGGCATCCGCTCGAACCCCGCTCGCGACCCTGACCAGGCGAGTACGGTGGGAATCGAGGACAACGAGATAGCCGCGCATCGACACAGCCAGGCGCGTGCTCCGCGCTCGCGGACCGGCCGCCGTTTCGTCTGAATCCGAACCGTTCTTGGAGGACGGATGTCCCACCCCGCCCCCGCACCCCTGCCCACCGGGACCATCCCCGCGGGCTCGCCGCCCAACACCAAGGTCTGCGTGACCGAGGGCAGACGACCGTCGATGTCACTGTTCCTCGTCCCCGAGCCGTTGATGCCGGGCGGGGTGATCCTGCACGCGCTGGAACAGGACGACGTGCGCACCGGTGGCGAGGCCCCGCCCGATCCCCGGCTGATCGACCCCGACCGCGAACTGATCGACGCGGCCCAGGAGACCGCCACCCCGCCGTATCGCACCGTCTTCAGCACCTACGACCCGCGCCCGTGTGATCCCGACCTGATCCGCGCCGTCCTGCGCGACCATCTCATCTCCGACCCCGCGCCCTCGGGCCTCGACATCGGCGACCGCGCCGAGGTGCTGCGCCTGGCCACCCTGCCCGAGCACCGCATCGGCATGCGGCGCGTCGAGGATTTCCAGGTGTGGTCGGTCCGGCAGGCCATGCTCGCGGTCTACCGGCACTTCCGCATCGACCAGCGGGCGCCGCTGGTCTATCACGGCTTCGCCGATCCCGGCGAGGGCTGGTTCGCGTTGCGCGCCGCCGACGCCTGAGCACGCGCCTGAGCGAGCGCGCCAGGCGGCGGCGCGTCAGTCCGGCGCCGCCTCCCGCGCGATCGCGTACACGAAATCGTCCAGGTCCCCGGGATTGCGGGAGGTGATGAGCGTCCACCCGCCCTCTTCGGACCGGACAGCCGGCTCGTCCACCCAGCTCGCGCCCGCGTTGCGCAGGTCGGTGCGCAGCGAGGGATAGGAGGTCACGGTCTTGCCCGCCACCACGTCGGCCTCGGCGAGCAGCCAGGGCCCGTGGCAGATGGCGGCGACCGGCTTGCCCCGGCCGACGAAATCCTTGGCCAGACCGACAGCGCGCTCCTCTAGCCGCAGCTTGTCGGCGTTCACGGTGCCGCCGGGCAGCACGAGCACGTCGAAGTCGTCGGCGCGCACCTCGTCGAGGGCGAGGTCGGGTTCGACCCCGTCGGCGGGCTCGAGATCGTGCCGGAAGGTCTTCACCTGCTCGGCCTTCGGCGCGGCGTGGGTGACCGCGGCCCCGCGCTCGCGCAGCCGGTCACGCGGCACCACCAGCTCGTCGTGTTCCACACCGGTGTTCGCGGTCAGTACCAGCACCCGCACTCCGTCCAGTTCGGCCATCGGTCCGCTCCTCTCCATTCAGGCATCTGCTCGTTCACCGAGGGCATGCCGCGCATGCCCGGCCCCAAACACCCGGCGGGTGGACCGAGGGACGCCGAGACGACGCAGACAGCTGATCCGCGCTGTTGCGCGGGTGAGCGCATGTCGTGGCGACCTGCGCCAGGAACTCCTGCGCACCACCAGCCCGAGGGTGCGCAGCACCTGGGTCTGTCCCCGATTCACGCCGCCACCACCTCGCGGCACAGCTCGGTCAGCGTCGCACGACTGTCGGGACGACGGGCCATCGGCCGAACCGGTGTGGTCAGGCCGCGGGGAGCTCCACGGCGGCCCCGCAGATGCCGCAGACCTCGAGGTGCTTGCGGCCCCACCGCGCCACCGGGATGAAGAAGACGGTGACCTGGGAGAACTCCCGGACACGCAGCCACTGCGTGGTGTTGTGGCAGCGCGGGCAGGTCCGGGTTGCGCCGGGACCGAGGTCCTCGCGCTTGCGGCCGAATCCGAAGAGGAAGAACATCGGCTCCAGGGTAGCGGTCAGCGCTCCCCGCGGGCCTTGGCGCGGCGCTTGCCCTCGTGCATGGCCTGCACACGGGCGACCGGGATGGTGTGGCCCTCCTCGATCAGGTCGGCCGGAAGCGCCTGCGGCGCGGGCATGTCCGCCGCCCACGGGTCGCGGCCGTCGAGCAGGCCGGGCGCCGTCCTGATGGTGAAGTCGGCGGGGGCGACCTCGGGCAGTTCGTCCCAGCTCACCGGGAAGGAGACCGGCACACCGGGGCGCACCCGGGGACTGTAGACGCACACCACGGTGGCCCCGCCGGAACGGGTGGAGTCGAGGAACACCTTGCCCTCGCGGTCCTCGCGGATGAAGGCGGTGGTGGCCAGGCCGGGGTCGAGGCGTTCGGCGCGGGCGGCCACGGCACGGGTGGCGGCGGCGGTGTCCTCGAGCGGGATGCCGGGTTCGATCGGGACGAAGACGTGCACGCCCTTGGAACCGCTGGTCTTCACCACCCCGGACAGACCCTCGGCGGCCAGCGCCTCCCGGATGAGCTGGGCGGCGAGCACGGCGTGCCGGAAGGTCTGGCCGGGCGAGGGGTCGAGATCGAGCACCAGGTGTGTCTGACCGGCCTCGGTGTCGGTGGTGAGCAGAGTGGGGTGGTACTCGACGGCGCGCTGATTGCCCATCCACATCAGCGTCGGCAGGTCCTGGCACAGCGGGTAGGTGATCTGCTTGTGCACGCTCGCCGCCCAGGTGGTCACCCTCGGCACGAAGTCGGGCGCGTACTTCGGCAGGTTCTTCTGCATGAACGGCTTCTGCCCCGCCCGTACCCGCACCACCGACAGCGGCCGGTCCCGCAACTGCCCGATGAACTGCTCGGCCACCGCCTCCAGGTAGTCGAGCAGATCGCGTTTGGTGGCCTCGGCCCCGTCGAACAGCGGCTGGTCGGCATTGGTGATCGGGACGCCCGCGCGCTCCTCGCTGCTCATCGCCCCACCCTGCTCCCCCGCGCGCGGCGGGTCAACCGGCACGCCGACGGGAACGGCGCGGGACCGGTCGCGGCGGGTCGGCACAGGCACGCCGGCGGACGTGGCGCGAAATCCTGATCCGGGACAGACTGGGAGCCGTGAGTGTGATGTCGGCGAACATCCGCGGGGGCGGGGCGTGACGGCGCTGGCGCGCGGGGAGAACCGGCCCGCGCCGGGAGATCGCATGCGGGTCACCGTCGTCGGCGGGGCCCCGCTGGATGTGTCCGCGCTGCTGGTCGATTCGTCCGGCCGGGTGCGCGCGGACGGTGATTTCGTGTTCTTCAACCAGCCCGCCGGGCACGGGGTCGTCCTCCGCCACGGCCGGGGCGGGCCGGACGTGATCGACGTGCAGACCTCGGCGCTGCCGCCGGAGATCGAGGCCGTGGTGATCGCCGCGAGCCTCGACGGGCGGGGTGGGGCCACCACCCTCGCCGAGGCGGGCGGACTCACCGTCACCGTCGAATCCGGCTCGGCCACACTCACTTTCCCCGTGGCCGGGCTCACCACCGAGACCGCCCTCATCTGTCTGGAGATCTACCGCCGTGCGGGCACGTGGCGGGTGCGCGCCGTCGGTCAGGGCTACGACACCGGCCTGGCCGGTATCGCCACCGCGTTCGGGGTGAATGTCGACGACGAGCCTGCGCCCCCGCCCGCGCCTGCCCCATCCGCGCCTGCCCCATCCGCGCCTGCCCCATCCGCGCCTGCCCCATCCGCGCCTGCCCCATCCGCGCCTGCCCCACCGCAGCCACCGGCCCCGCATGCGGGCGGGCCGTCCCGGCCGAATACCGCACCGGCCGGACATCTTTCGC
>NZ_JARWRU010000865.1 GCF_029867845.1 Nocardia farcinica
AGCTGGCCCGGGGCAACAACGCCTCGCTGTTCATGGTCGTGCACACCGCGCTGGCGGTGCTGCTGGCCAGGCTGTCCGGGACCGACGACATCGCCGTCGGCACCCCGATCGCGGGCCGTGGCGAGCGCGAACTCGACGACCTGATCGGCATGTTCGTCAACACGCTGGTCTTCCGCACCCGTGTGGGGCGGGGCCAGCGGTTCGCCGATCTGCTCGCCGTGGTGCGCGAGCGCGACCTCGAGGCCTTCGCCAACGCGGACGTGCCGTTCGAGCGTCTGGTCGAGGTGCTCAACCCGGTGCGTTCGACCGCGCGCAACCCGCTGTTCCAGGTGGGCCTGTCGTTCCAGAACCTGGCCGAGACCACGCTGAGCCTGCCCGGTCTGCGGGTCAGCGCGGTCGATGTCGGCGCGCAGCTGGCCAAGACGGACCTGACGGTCACGCTGTACGACCTCTACGACGACAACGGCGACCCGGCCGAGATCGTCACCGACTTCAGCTACGCCACCGACCTGTTCGACGAGGCCACCGCGCAGGGCTTCGCCGATCGCTTCGTGCGGGTGCTGGAGGCCGTGGTGGCGGACCCGGCGGTGCCGGTCTCGGAGATCGACCTGCTGGCGCCGGAGGAGTCCGAGCGCATCCTGCGCGCCTGGAACGACACCGCGCACGACACCGACCGGACCGCGACCCTGGTGTCGCTGTTCGACGCCGCCGCCGCGGCCGCCGATCCGTCGTCGATCGCCGTGGTCGCCGACACCGCCGGTGGCGAGCGCCGCACGCTGACCTGGTCGGAACTGGACGAGCGGGTCAACCGCCTCGCGCGCTGGCTGATCGGGCGCGGCGTGCGCCCGGAGGACCGGGTGGCGCTGGCCATGCGCCGCTCGCTGGATCTGGTCGTCTCGCTGTACGCGATCGCCCGCGCCGGCGCGGCCTACGTGGCGATCGACCCGGACCAGCCCGCCGAGCGCGGCGGCTACATCCTCGACACCGCCGCCCCGGCGCTGGTGCTCACCGCGTCGGCCGACGCCTTCGCCACCGAGGTCGCCGAGGCCGTCGCCGTCGACGAACTCGACCTGAGTGGCCTGGCGGGCACGGCGATCACCGACGCCGACCGCAACGGCGCGCTGGTCGCAGGCAACACCGCCTACGTCATCTTCACCTCCGGTTCCACCGGCAGGCCGAAGGGCGTGGCGGTGCCGCACGGCGCGGCGGCCAACCAGTTGGCCTACATCACCGAGGAATTCGGTCTCGACGCCGAGAACGTGGTGCTGCTCAAGACCGCGGCCACCTTCGACGTGTCGGTCTGGGAGTTCTGGTCACCGGTCGTCAGCGGCGGCCGCCTGGTCGTGGCCACCGCCGACGGCCACCGCGACCCGGCCTACCTGAACGCGCTGATCGCCGACACCGGGGTCACCACCCTGTTTGTGGTGCCCTCGGCGCTGGACGCGCTGCTGGTGGAGTCCGGCGATCGGATGCCCGCGTCGCTGCGCCGCGTGCTGGCCATCGGCGAGGCGCTGCCGGTCGCCACGGCCCAGCGCTTCCGCCGCGACAACGCCGCCGGGCTGTTCAACCTCTACGGCCCGACCGAGGCCGCGGTCTCGATCACCACCCACGAGGTGGACGAGCACGACACCGTGTCGGTCTCGATCGGCGCGCCGCAGTGGAACAGTCAGGTCTACGTGCTGGATTCGCGGCTGCGCCCGGTGCCCGTCGGGGTGTCCGGCGAGCTCTACCTGGGTGGCGCGCAGCTGGCCACGGCCTACTTCGCCCGGCCGGATCTGACCGCCGACCGCTTCGTGGCCAACCCGTTCACCCCGGGCGAGCGCATGTACCGCACCGGCGACCTGGGGGCCTGGACCGCGAACGGCGAGCTGGACTACCGGGGCCGCACCGACTTCCAGGTGAAGATCCGCGGCTTCCGCATCGAGCTCGGCGAGATCGAGACCGCGCTGCTGAACCAGGATTCGATCGCCGCCGCCGCGGTGCTTGCGCTCAACGACCCCAACCTGGGCGATCGCCTGGTCGGCTACATCGTGCCCGCCACCGCCGGTCAGCAGATCGACACCCGCGCGTTGCAGAGCGCGCTGGCGGCGGAGATCCCGTCCTACATGATCCCGTCGGTGTTCGTGCAGCTCGACGAGCTGCCGCTGAACGTCAACGGCAAGCTCGACCGCAAGGCGCTGCCGGAGCCCACCTTCGAGAAGGCGGTCTTCCGGGCGCCGACCACCCCGATCGAGCAGATCGTGGCCACGGTCTACGCCGAGGTGCTCGGCCTCGACCAGAGCGCGCGGATCGGCCTCGACGACGACTTCTTCGCCTGGGGCGGCAACTCGCTGCTCGCCACGCAGGTCGCCTCGCGCCTCGGCGCGGCGCTGAACACC